>NZ_KI542716.1:2993-4987 GCF_000496155.1 Ferroplasma sp. Type II | reverse complement strand
ATTGATATATACCCTCTCTATTATGCTTGCAGCATCATTGAGGAAATACACAGGCGTGTATTTGTATAGTAGTTCTATAATGAATGACCCTGCCTCAAAAAATATGTAATATATGACAAACACTGTTATATAGGCATATGTGTTTTTATTAAAGATTGAACTGATAAGGAAAGTCACAGCCATTATGCTTAGGATGAACAGTAGGAGCATTATGAAGGAATCCAGGAAGTATGGTACAGGTATAACCCCTAGGAGGTAGTACAGTGTAAATAGTTCAAATACCAGGTATACCCCTATTATAAACATTGTGACAGTAAATGCCGCAAAATATTTTCCAAAGAATAATTTAAATCTATTTATGGGAAGAGGGAATATATAATAAGCTGTTTTATTTTCTATTTCACTTGATATCGCAGGAGACCCGAAGAACACCGATGCAAATACGGGTATATAAAGAAGTACAAGAGTCCACAGATAATAAAACAATTTAACTTTTATGGAAGCAGGGAAAACTGCGCCGCCAAGGAATTTCGGCAGGTCATTTATGTATTTGAATGAGAAATAAGTCATCATTGAACCCACTAACAGGATTAGAAAAAGCATGAGGAAGAAACTTCTGGAACGGTAATAGTTCTTAATATACTGTAGATATATGGTCGAAGTTTTGGACATAAAACTCCTATAGGGCTCCAGTATTTAACGTTTTAAGTGCTATGGGGAGGTGATTATATGACCTGTCAATGGTCATGTGTATCATCCCACTGGAAATGCTAATGGTGTAGTTGCTGCCTATTGCACTGGAAATGTTTGAGTTTGAAATAGCTGATTGAATAAGCAGTTTGTCAAATACAAGGTAATTGCTGTTGACCGGAATTATATTTACATATGTCCTGTTGGCCGTTGTATTGAGAGTAATATAGCTTATGGTAGGAATTGTATTATTAACTCTATAGTATAAAGAAATATTTGAACTCTGATTCAGATAACCCTTAAACCGTACAGCATCCCGGGAAGTGAGATGGGCGCTTATTGATTCGTTTATTGCCTTCTGCTCTCCCATTACTATGAAATTCCCTGATGTGTCATATGCGAATATATTTACCGTTGCATTCGCAAGAGTCTTACCTGTGGTGTTCAGCAAATTCCCTAATATTCCGGTAATATTAACATTCTGGATTTCATAAACGGTTACATGGTCATAGGTTATTGTCTTCACATTTGATCCGGAAAACGGATTCCCGTTCCCTGTACCTGAAATAGCAGCCTGGTTACTGGACGCAGTTAAATTGGAATCTATCAGTGAAATGGCCGAAGTATTGGCAACCACTCCGAAACTGCCGCCATCCATGTATACATAATATTCCGTTCCATTTTTATGCACGGTAGAAATCATTGTTGAATTTCCTGGTATGTACTGAAAGGGCTGTACAGAAGGAGATACATTGGATTTTGTATAAAATTGGTAAGCGAAGTATGCAGCCGGTGCAACTATTGCGGCTGCTATGATTATGACAATTATTTTTGTATAAAGAGGCTTCATAGCTATACATGGAAATCAAACTAAAAAAGCTTTTTGAATTAATAAAGGTTAATATATATAACCCGGATTGAAACAGATTCTGGGTATTATAATGAATATATTAAATAGAAAAAAGTAATATCGGGTATGAGCTCCGGTGGTGTAGCCAGGCCAAGCATTAGGGACTCTCAATCCCCCGACTCGGGTCCAAATCCCGGCCGGAGCATTTTGATAAAGGTTTAATGTGAGTAATGATGATTTTAGGCCCAGTAAAAATTTTTAGCTAGAATTTAAAACATACTAAAAAAAATTTTTTAATACAGAGGCACATGAACAAGAGTTATAATTGATTTTTATCATGTAAATATCTATGGTTCTAATATAAAAAATGCCTGGAGCCTCATATTCTTTAACTGGAGGAATATTANAGTGACTGGTCTATTGTTGTTGTATGCCACACTCATAAAATGCCCTT
>NZ_KI542716.1:1224-2580 GCF_000496155.1 Ferroplasma sp. Type II | reverse complement strand
TCCTGTATAAGTAGGCGCTCCTCCATTAAATGGTGTTATCTGATTGGAATGGGCACCTAATTCTCCATAGGCTCCAGTATCCCATGGATCCCACCACTTACCCTCTGATATATCTATTTCAACATAGGGAATTTGGCTCCCGCAAGTAGTGGTATGCTCATTTCCGAACACTGCCCATCCTGCAACCGTAACGGCCTCTAAAATGACTGCTGCCGCAGCAACAAATGGATTACTCCACAACAGTGCTCCCGTGGCAGTGGTTGAGACCAACGTTATAATGCCTAACATGATACCATAATCTCTTAAACCAATTCCTCCATAAAAAGTAGTTGATCCATAGAAAACCCAAGCCTGTCCCCAGCTGAAAGATTGGTGGTAAGTTTTAGGATCTACATTCACCAGATTCGATCTGTTTCCGTTCTTTATGAGAAAATGGGAATTAATGTTTGTCCTATCCTTCGAATTTTTATTTTCATGCATAGCAGTATAAATTGTTATGGAATTGTTTGTTGTACTAATCGTATCTCTGAACCCGTGACCAGTAATAACTTCAGTTTTCCAGGCTTGATATCTACTTACTTGAATACCTTTCTCCAAAACATAAGTGTAAGAATTATTTTTTCCATTTGCGAATTCGGCTAAAACCGACTTTGCTTTAATTGTATATTTGCTAGGAATACTAACTTTTTGCCATTTCAGGTTAGTGTGTCCAAAAAAGGAGGATAAATTCTGGTTAAATTCGACGTGGTTCATCCTGGTTGAATCATTAAAGGCATTTCGGTTTACGGGTTGTCCTTTCAAGTTTGATACACTGTTTATTTTTGTCTGTGGTGAAATACTATTAGCACTTGCATTGCCTTTATCAGTGGAAATATTACTTGCTAAGGGAAAAAAAGCCATCATTACAAATATTGTTGCCATCAACACACCTATTATTACCTTATTTCTATTCATAATGATATAAATGCATGAATATATATATATTTCGATAACAATATTAATAAATAGTTTAGTAATAAATAATATATATTAATATTGCGTTCTCGTTCTTTTGTGAGTTGTTCTGCGTACAGGAATTCTAAATAATCCCAATATTACTGGAATCATGTTAAATTATACTGGATGACTATCATGATATAGAGTTATTGTCTTGAATATTTGGAGAAACATTAATTGATTGTGAAGATCATTGAAATTTACAAATATGAAAGTCTGATCACTGAAAATAGTAATTATTATATTCTTTTCAAGCATAAATCCAATATGTTTGAATCCTCGAGGTCGTACTTCCTGAGAACCGACCGCATAATAGTTCCAATGTTTAAAGGCACTAATTCCAGTAAGGTTTGAAGATAT
>NZ_KI542716.1:0-1174 GCF_000496155.1 Ferroplasma sp. Type II | reverse complement strand
AAGGACGGTACCTGGACAGTGAAGAACAAAAGATCCCATTTCGGGTACAAGCTCCACACAATACAGGATTCAGACAATGACATGATACTGAACTATGCAACGACCACTGCATCAGTGCATGACTCGCAGATCGATCTATCCATTCCTGGCATCGTGAATTACAAGGACAAGGGTTACTTTGGCGTTGAAGGAAGGGGAATAGATGCAGCCATGGATAAGGCTGCCAGGGGACACAAGCTGCCAGTGGAAAGCATCCGCAGGAATCTCAGGATAACAAGGAAAAGATCCAGGGGTGAGAGACCCTATTCTGTCATAAAGGGAATATTCCATGGAGGTCACGTATTCGTTACAACAGTTCCCAGAGTGAGGGTCAAGAACATGTTCATGTGCCTTGGCCATAACATGATCTGCGTGATAAGGATGAAAAATAAGGGGATAATAGCGTGAGCTATCAAGAAAGCGACAGAAAAGGGAAAAATATTAAGAAAAGAGCATAAGAAAAAGCCACTTCCTATCAATCTAAACAGAAATTAATTGAAATTCTTTCGAAAGAGTAAGTGATAAGTGAAAATTTAATAGTTGTTAGAAATTATCTATATATGGAAAATGAAATTTATGAATATATCGTGACTTTACATCTATCTAAAGCAGCATTCTTGGAAACATAGAATTTTTACAGGGTTTTTCACTCTCAATGTGTGGGTACACAATATTATATTTATTATTAATACTGCTTTCTTCTGTGATATTCATATCCGTTATACTATTTACAATCCAAATGTTTATTAATGTGGGTACACTACTTATACTATGCCATATTACACATTCAAGCGTTCCGGAAAGAATCGCTACCTTGTTCTGAGGTGGAAGAAACGTATTGACGGTATACCAACAGTTGTGAAAGAAGTAAGTGTGGGTACAGCTGCAAACCTTGCAGAGATTCTTGAGAGTGGGATCAATGATATTGTACTGAAAAGCTATACTGCAGGTTCTACACTATCTGTACTGTACATGGACAGTAAGATTGCACTCAGGGATACTGTGAATCGCATCATAGGCCATAAGGGAAATGGAATGTCACCTGGTGATTATATGCTTCTATTCGTAATGAACCGTTTATCAGATCCATGCTCAAAGAACAGTATGGAAAAGTGGATGAACAGGGATTATGCAT
>NZ_KI542715.1:4136-7592 GCF_000496155.1 Ferroplasma sp. Type II | reverse complement strand
ATTTATATGATAAATCCATGAAAATCTACATATTCCCAATAATTATTATTTCCTTTGGGATTTTTTATTATATATCATATGTTATGTCGAGGAATATCATAGAAATATTGAAGAAAAACTCTGTACTTTTAGGTGGCATCATATTTTCTCTTATCCTTCCACTTATATTTTATGTAGACAATTATTTTATCCTGTTTGTGCTGGCCGCAGTTCTTGCTTTCAGTGCATCCCTTATAGATTACTGGAGCAATATGTACAGGAAAAGGCATAATATGGCTTATGTTTATACTGGTATAGTCCTGGGAGGGATTTTTGCAGGAATACACTTTGTGGATCTAAAAATAATATATATTGTTATAATTTTGTCATCACTGCTGGTTATTTTCTCAGTAATTTTTAACCTTTTCACTTATCAGAATGTGAATTATAAAAAAACATTACTGACAAAAAAAATAAAAAGGTACATAATATCCATAGGTGATATAAGAAGAATAAGAAATGGATGGGCGCTATTTTCAGCCATTATAATAAACTCGCTTTTATATATGTCTGTTGCTACTATTTTAATAGCTTTTCCTCTACTGGTAATAGAGATACATGCGATTTCCATAATATATGAATTTATATGCATTTCTTCCATATCGTTTTTTACCATTTTCCTGGGCAGCCTGTTAAAATCAAGATTATTTCAGGGAATTTCTTTTATAGCTATATTCCCCTTACTTATTTTAATAGGGTTCATTATCTCAATAAAAAATGTGTCTGCAAATTTGTCTCTCAGTCTACTATTCATACCATTGGTTACATTCATGGTACCTGGATATAGAAAGTATATATCCAGAAAATTCCCAGGGAGTGAAATTTATTACGTAAATAAATTTGCAAATTTTTTCACTGGAATTTTTATTATGTCAGTACCGTTTATTATGCTATTCCTGATTGGATTTCCTGTGTATGCTGTCATAATTGAGCTGGTGGCTTCAATGATTGCACTTATCCTGTGCCTTAAATTCATAAACTATCCAGAAATAGTATTTCCCAGAAAACATAAAAATTAATAAAAGAAGTTATAATTAATCTCTATGAATCCGAGGGATGTAAGAAGAATGATGAACCAGATGGGAATTAAATCCACTGAAATGCCTGATGTTAAAGAGGTTATATTGAAAGGGAAAGATAAGGATTACATAATAGAAAACGCATCGGTAACCATGATAGAGGCACAGGGCCAGAAGACATTCCAGGTACTGGGCACCGTGAAGGAAAAAGCTAAATCCGTGGCCGTACAGGGATTTGATGAGGAGGATATAAAACTTGTAATGGGGCAGTGCAACGTTTCAAGGGAAAAGGCCATTGAAGCACTCAAAAAAGCTGATGGTGAACCGGCACAGGCGATTATAGACCTTGGAAACTAGGGATCAACTATCCGATGGATGGTTAGTTCCATGAGGAACAGTGCAAGAGTTGATTAGGGAGCTTTAAAAACATGAAAGAAAAGAAGATGGACATAAGCACGAAGAATGCCAAACTGGGAAAATACGGCAAAGAATTGAGATTCACTACACAATTCCTCCCCAAGCTTTCGCATGTGATCTCCCTGGGAGGACTCAGATGAATTATTTAGAAACTCTTTTAATGGAACAGACCCCAACGGAGGAGGAACAGAAAAAATTAAAATTTATAGCTTCGGATGTTATTAAAAAAATTAATTTTATATGCAAAAAGGAAAATATAGAGGCAACACCAGTGGAAGTGGGATCGGTTTCAAAAAATACAAATCTTAAATCGAGTGATATAGATATATTTATTACATTTGCAAAATCATATTCTGTTGAATATGTAGAGAAAAAAGGTCTTGAAATAGGCCATAATGTTGTGAAGAATGCTACTGAAAAATATGCTGAGCATCCATACGTTTCTGGTTATGTGGATGGCATAAAGGTTGACATAGTTCCAGCTTTTAGAATAAATAAGGGAGAGAAAATAGTATCTAGCGTGGATCGAACACCGCTGCATACACTTTACGTCAACAGTATGATAGAAGAAAAGATGATACGGGATATTCGGCTTTTAAAAGTATTTTTAAAAAGCATTAATGTTTATGGATCTGAAGTGTCAAAATCTGGATTTTCCGGTTATATATGCGAACTTATAATAATAACATTCGGCACCTTCAAAAATTTTATTGAATATGCATCTAGGTTAAATGGAAAGATGATAATTCCAAAGGATTGCAAAAAAGAATTCAATGAACCAGTAATTATTATAGATCCAATTGACCCCACAAGAAATGCTGGAGCAGCAGTAAGTGAGGAAAATCTTTCAAAACTTAAATTGGCTGCTAAATTATATGTGGCTAATCGTGAAGATATTATTTTTCATGCCCGTCCAGTTGTTAAGACCGATAGGAAAACGCTGATGAAGGTATTTGTGATAAAAAAACCTGACATAATTGATGATATAGTATATCCTCAGGCTGTACGGCTCAAAAATAAGATATGGAACATATTCCACAGATCCGGTTTTATGCCTGTATCATGCGAACTGTATGTGGGGGATGAAATAGAGATTTTGATAGAATATGAATTAGAAAAATTACCCAATGTGCAGAGACATATGGGGCCGCCAACCGAATCAAACGAGTCTTTAAAATTTATCGATGTTTGGAAGGAAAGAAGTGAACTGATGCGCGGCCCGTATATTGTTGGAGATAGAATTTATGTTGATATGAGGACGCAATATACAGACATAGATGAGATAATAAGAATGGAGCTTAAAAAAATGGATATAGGTAAAAATTTGAATCAGTTTAAGGATGAAATAAAAATATTGTCAGGAAGTCAGATTAATAGCTTAAATGTGATGGAAAAGTTTTATTCTAAATATCTTTTCTGAGCATTATTACTTAAGATCCATAATTTAACACATAGGTACCATCTCTCTGAATATACCAATAATCGTTTCAACAATTCTCTCCATAGTTTAAAGATGATTTCGTTTACTGAAAACTTTTCCAGGGGACTGCACTTGATAATACAAATGGTTTTCCAATACATTATTTCCTAAACTCCCGCCTTTTAGGTACATAGTCCACCAGAAATGATTTGAAGACATCGGACAATACACGTTTTACTGAAGCGAAACATGTAAATACTATGTACCTATTTAGGTATAAGTTGAACACCTACATCAGAAAGAAAGAGATCAACGGCAGGGAATATCTCTATGAGATGACTCCTTACTGGGATAAAGAGAAAAAGAAGATCAGGTACCACAGCAAATACCTTGGAGTCCAGAAGGAAAATGGAATAGAGAAGATAAGGACACACTTACCGAGGAATATTTTTGTCTATGGGCCTTTCATACCGGTTTTGAGGATCATAAGGGAGATGGGCATTGAAAGCACCCTAGATTCTTTCTTCAACAGAGAGGACAGAAATGCAATCATTGCATTCA
>NZ_KI542715.1:2739-4086 GCF_000496155.1 Ferroplasma sp. Type II | reverse complement strand
CATTCTCATCGCTCATGAAACCACAATCCTCGCTCCTGTATGATATAACAACCATTGCATCATATTCTACTAACAGTATATTCGAGTATGGCCATGCAAAGGATCATGCAGATCTTCCGGAAATCAACCTCTCACTTGTCATGGAGAGGAAAAGGTCACTGCCAGTATTATTCGAGATATATCCAGGGAGCATTGTGGATGTTTCCACCCTTGAGATAACGCTGAAAAGGATAAGAAATCTTGTACCGGAGATTGCAATCATCCTTGACCGCGGCTTCTTTTCACTGGACAACCTCAGGCTCCTCCAGGATCATGGATACATAATCTCAGCAACATACTCCAGGAAGGAGGTGAAGCATGTGTTCTCTTCCAACATGAAGAGGCTGGATTCTGCAGACAACACAATAATTCACAATGGCAAGCCCATATTTGCCATGCATGTTGATTTCTCCATTGGGGATCTTTCCCTTAAGGGATACCTCTATCATGACCTGGATCTGGAAATGGGGGAAAGGTCAAACTTCCACCGGCACATCAGGGATGCCATGGATGCGATGGAAAAGACTGTTCCAAGGGAGAAGAAAAATGCACAGATTGCCCAGATTAGATCCATTGAGGGAGAATATTGGAAGTACATAAGAACAACTGTAAGGGATGGAAAATACCACACAGAGGCAAGGAACAATGCCATATCCCAGAGGGAACACCGCATGGGGCGTTTCCTGCTTGTATACCATGGTGAATATACTCCTTCAGAATGCCTTGACCTCTACCGTGACAAGGATCGTGTGGAGAAAGCATTTGAAATCATGAAAACAGATCTGGATATATTTCCCCTTAGGGAGAGAAAGCCATCCACCATAAGGGGGCTTATCTTCATCCTCTACCTTTCATTGATAGTGAGATTGTCCATGAGAAGGATGTTGACAGAATCCGGATTGAACAGGAAATATTCCCTTGACAAGTTATTTCTTGAACTTGAGAAGCTGCAGATAATGGAGATTGATGGGAAAATGATTGAAAGGGAGAGAACCAAACAGCAGAATGAAATCCTGAAGGCCATTCAGTCGATAACATGTACCTAAATCTGAGGAGTTCAGGTTATTTATCAATATTACTATCAAAATTTATATATATATTTATGTATTAATTTCATTATGGATCGAAAAACTATTATAGCATTTTCATTTGCTACTATTATGATAGCTGCCGGCTTTACTGGGTTGTTGTACTATCGAATATGGTAAACTGCCAACCGATAAATCTATAGGTGTAAAAAATGAATGAAAATAAATTAGAAATTCAAAATAAAGCACATAAAAAACAAATTCCTAATAAATTTATATA
>NZ_KI542715.1:0-2570 GCF_000496155.1 Ferroplasma sp. Type II | reverse complement strand
CATATCATTTAATAATGAAAACACAGGAAGACTTGAATGTTACATAGCTCTTGGCGGAAGTATAAGTACTTTGGTAGGTGCAGTAGGTGCTAAATTAGCTGGAGTACTTGCAGCAGCAACATTAGATGCATTGAAAACTATTGCTGTGGTATTCGCTGCGATGGCTGTAACGGTTGCTATCATAGCATCTGTAAATGCATATGGTGGCTACGCTGGTATATATTTAGGTTTTGAAGATGGATGGTTTAACGTTCCATATCCTATATTTTCCTATAATCCCTTACCAAGCAGTTTTACGGATATGGTAAACTGTCAACCGATAAATCTATAGGTGTAAAAAATGAATGAAAATAAATTAGAAATTCAAAATAAAGCACATAAAAAGCGAATTCCCAATAATTTTATATTATCATTGATATTAATCACTACTATTTTTGAAGGATATGTGGCATATAGGGCATATTTAGGTCATGTTAATAATGCATACCTCGCAAATATTTCTTTAATAGTGGTTTTTATCGAATTATTATATGTTATTATGGTACTGCGTTATCATATAAAAAGAAAGGTTTAACAAAATGTGATAATAATTACAATCATCCTATGAGCAATAAAACTCCAACGTTGAGGGAGGTCATGAATTGTACAATAATTACATAGTTTCGTGAAACCTGAAATCAGAAGGTAATCCATCGGATAAGTCCTGAAAAATGGCATTATGGAGATTTCTTCCATGAAATCCTCCATAAGAGGTTAGGAACGCCTCTATGTTCCGGTTAGATAATTATACAAATAAAGGTGTGTCCCAATCGCACGTAGACAGGGATGTGTGCAAAGGGAGCACTGATACCCCTAAAGAGACAACGCTGTAACCGACAGTGACCTTAGGACTTAGTAATAGGTTCTCGGAAAACGTCCGTATCGTGAGGAATGAGGGCGAATACAAAGCAAGGGTGAGAGCCTCCAATCTTTTGTGGTCGAGAGTATGCCAGTGTGTATCAATCCATGAGGGATTACTATAAAATATTACGGAATATTTAAATATATATATCATATAATAGAATTATGGAAAATGATGATTCCGAACAAAACGAGCCATTAAGCAGGTTTACAACGCTCCCGGAGAGGATATCCGTAAGGTTGCACAAGCAACTTATGCCCGGAGAAACTATTGAGTTTACGCTGAGATCTGTGGTTGGATCCCATACCGAGGGGGGATTTGGAGGAGTTAAACCGGGATTTTCATTTGGTTCAGCAAGAAGTGGGCATGTCCAAAATGATCAGATGGGACACCCATGGCTGATAATTACAAATCAACGCTTGATACTGGTTTCAAAAGGTCTGATTAGTTTTGAAACAAGAACCTTTCGGTTTGATCAGATAAATTCTGTGGAGTTGCAACAGGGTGTACTATCGGATAAACTACTGATTCAGGGAATGGGTGTAAGGGAGGTTTGGGAGTTCAGACGTAAATTGAGAGAACTGTCAGAAAAAGGTGCAAAATACATTCAGGATAAGATAAATAAATCTATGGGTGACAAGAATTCACAACCGTCCGGTGGGGATCCTATGAACGAACTTAAGGTAAGACTCGCAAAAGGTGAGATAACAATGGATGAGTTTAATAAGTTAAAAGACGCACTAAAATAATAAATTTACGAGTAAATTAACAGGAAAGCTCCGATCTTTGGAGGGGGGATGAATTGAGACTGTTTTGTCGGGAATGACCCAGTATGCATACTGAGGAAAACTTTCTGTTACTCACCGAGATACATTATGAACTAGACTTTTGCATTAATTATATTCACACTTAACAATTTAATATTGAAATTCGAAACGGTTAAGAATTTGCCGTGCGTTTGTGTGACATATGGAAATCCCAGTAGTGAAGAACCGAGAAATTCTTGATGGACTTTTGATCAATTACAGATCAGCATTTCCTGAAATCAGACAGTTCAGGCACTTCTCTGAACTAATCTCTGTCTTGAATAATTCAGAGAAAAGAAGCGTAGCCCATCTCAACTCCATCATATCAGATCATGCGAATCAGTCGAACATGAACAGGTTTCTTTCCTCCAAAATAGATGAGGATCTCATATTCCACTGAAACGTCAATCCTATCAACACCATGGGGGAGGAAAGAATAAAGAAGATGCGGGGTGGATATCTGATCGCTTCACTGGAAGTTAAAAAAAACCCCTCTAACCTGTTATAAATTGATAAAAATATGCAAACCGATGCTATATTGTAACATTTTAAACTGGCGCAAGCCATGTAAAGGAAGGGAGATGCTGATGAATAATTCACTACCCTGTTCAGTATACACAAAAGAACTGGTGGAATATGCAAACAGAATAAGAGATGCCCAGAGATTGTTGTCGGAAAGTAAATTGATCAAAATTTTTACAACTAAATGAGCAAGAAAGCCACTGAACCTACGATGTGGATGAATTAGGAAATGATTATATCTATTCATGCAAGGAAGAATCAGAAGTTAATCCATTGGATAAGTCCTGAAAAATGGCATTATGGAGATTTCTTCCATGAAATCCTCCATAAGAGGTTAGGAA
>NZ_KI542714.1:0-8494 GCF_000496155.1 Ferroplasma sp. Type II | reverse complement strand
ATACCAGCAGAATCAATTACCAGAGTTAAAAAATGAATTCCCTGAATATAAATATATATATTCACAGGTACTTCAGGATGTTGCAAATAGGTTAGACAAAGCATATGATAATTTCTTTAGAAGAATAAATGAAAAGGAAAAAGGTAAAAAAATAAAAGCAGGTTTTCCAAGATTTAAATCAAAGAAAGTATACAAATCATTTACATATACACAATCTGGATTTGAAATATTAGATAAAACACATTTAAAATTATCAAAAATAGGAAAAATAAGAATGTTCAAGCATAGAGAAATCAATGGAGAAATAAAGGGATTAACAATAAAAAGGGAGAATACAGGAAAATACTATGCTATATTCACTGTTAATGAAAATAATAATATAAATTATTCACTGATTCCTGATAAACCAGTAGGTTTCGATTTAGGATTGTTATCATTAATAAAAACAAGCAATGATGAAGATATAGAACCACCAAAATATTTAAGAAAATCGGAAAAGAAATTAAAAAAATTGCATAGGAGTTTATCAAGGAAAAATAAAGGATCAAAAAACAGGGAGGAAGCAAGAATACAATTAGCAGGGATGGATAATCATATTTCAAATCAGAGGAATGACTTTGCACAGAAATTATCAAATAAATTAATAAAAGAATATAATTTTATAGCATTTGAGGACTTAAATATAAACAATATGGTTAAAAACCATAAATTGGCAAAGAGCATAGAGGATGCATCATGGGGTAGCCTTATAAAAGATATAATTTACAAGGCTGGGAGTGCCGGTAAATCATATCTTAAGGTTAATCCTAAATACACATCAATGAAATGCTCAAAATGTGGAAATATAAAAAATGATTTAACATTGGATGATAGAACATATCATTGTGATGTATGTGGTATTACCATTGATAGGGATTTAAATGCGGCAATAAACATATTAAATGATGCTATAGATAAGATATTTAAAATGTTTATAATAAAACATAAAAAAAAGAGTAGGCACGGACTGTCGCCGATTTTATGCCCGTAGAGGCTCAACCTCTGCAATGCAAGTTGAGTTGTTGAAGCGGGAAGCCCCATGCGTTAGCCTGGGGAGGATGTCACTAGAAATTTGTATGCATGTTTTCGGCAAATTATTTATTAGCTATAATATAACCATATTTGCTGTAATACCTATCAATAACCCCAGATTGTATTCTCTGGAAAAGTTCCGCTGCCGGTGATTGAGCATTTTCCATTAACAGCCATGAGAATTTTCTTTTTACTATATCCGGAAAATAATGCTTGAATTTCCAGTGTCTAGCCTCACTGTTCCACATTATCCCATAATCAACCTGGCCGTTCATGATTTTCTGTGGTATTTCCCTATGGGGCACGTTACATATTGTTGAACCTTCCCTGAGTTCCCCATAATAACTGCATTCTTTTTCATAATAATTCTTAAAAGCAAGTCCAAGAGAGGTGGTTGTTGGATTCGGGATGGCAAATCGCATATTTTCAATATGGCAAATATCGGGCTGTTTCCTGTCTCCCATGTAAGCAACGCAAATGCTATCCTCGAATGCCTCAGACCTGTTCTTTATTTTCATATTATGAATAAGTTCGTCATCAAGGCATACAATTTCTGGTTTGTCTTCAATAATGAGATTTCCAACAGTCATAGGAGCACCGTTGGCACGCCTTCTCACAATAACCTCTGGCAATGTCTCGAAATATGTTTGGAACCCTTCTGAAGCAAAATAGGACATTAAGGCCGGAACAATGAACCACTGGCTTCCTGGAATGGAAAATCTAATTCCATGAGGAGAACCATAAAAATCTGAAACCATATCAAATCCGGATAATGCAAACTTCATTACTAGTTATTGTATATAAATATATAATCTATATTATGGTATCGGCGATTTAGTAGGAGAGAATCAAATATTCTAACTCAATATCAATGATGAGCTCCCTGTTATAAGATCATTGAAATCTATACAGCGTTAAGGGACTCAAATCGGCCATATGAAGCATGAAATAGTCGAGGTGATTGAAAATTATTTTATTTCATCTAGAATATTTTTGATGTTTTTCGTCATTTCTCCATCTTTTACTGAGGTGCCAAGGTCAAAATGTGCCGGAATTGCTAGTTCCCGTTCACCTGTAGGTATCATAAAATATGCCTTCTGGTCTTTCCCTATGAGTATCAGTTTATCCTTTGTGGCCTTACCTGTAGCCTTATCTATATATGTATACCTTACAAATTTACCTTTATCTTTTAAAATTCTTTCCTCTATTTTTCCAGATTTTGTTTTTGTTTCATATGACTCTTCCATTATATTCTATTGATGTGATGTATATATATTTATTTTCAAATAGCTGTCTAAATCGAAGTAATGATTTTAAATTCATCTTTAAAATATATAATGTCGATTTTCGATTCACAGATACAGCGACGGACAACTTATTAGTAGAATTTTGAAAATGTGTGTTAAAATAATGAAATCTAACAAAATTTATATTTTTTCGTCTTTTTTTGTATTATTTCACAAGAATAATAACGTATTTATACGTTATACGTATAATCTGATTGCAGGTGAAAGTATGGGACAAAATCAATTAGAAACTGTTAGTTCAGTTCAAAATGAGGAGGAAAAAAAGATTATAGTCAGGACATACATGGGTAGGCCTTCTAAATTACACGAAAACCAGATGAGTGCCTTGAGGACCTCCATAGAAAATAAAAAGGTCTGCACAGTGCATGAAATTCAGGAGTATATTCGAGAAGAATTCAATGTAACATATTCATCGAAGGAAGTAAGGGAAATTCTCAGGAAATTCAATTTAACCTATTATCCACTTCTAAGGAAATATACATATCCCAGTTATTATAATGAAAAAATAATAAAAAAATTCGATTTTTAAGGAATTTTAATCTCCATTTTTCATTATTGTATTTTAGAAATTGTTATAAAGTGAAATTAAATTACATGTAATGAATATAAAAGAATACATTCAATCAAATTTTATTGTGGTAGGGCATAGAGGTTTGCCATCCAGATACGTTGAGAATACTATTGAATCTTTTGAAAATGCATTTAAGTATACCGATATTGTGGAACTGGATGTACATCTTAGTGCTGATGGAGAAGTATATATTATCCATGATTTCAATCTCGAAAGGCTTGCATCCCTTAACGAAGATATAGAAAATTTGAATTCGGATAGTATAGATCATCTTAGGGTAAGCAGGCAGAAGATTCCTAAACTGAAAGATTTACTGGGTCTACATAGGGATAAATATTTCCTAGTAGAGCTAAAAACCATACACGACGATGGCTTTATGATAAAAAATGAACTAACAAAACACACAGTAAGAATTATAGAATCCATGAAAATGGAAGAACGTGTGTGCATTATATCCTTTGATCCCTATGCCATAAGAAGAGTGAGAGAGCTTAATAAAAATATCATGCTGGGATTCGATTATGACCATCATTCTGAAAAATATATAGGAAAGATAGATTGCAAGGATTTGAAATCAATGGATGTTTCATTGTTCCTTCCGGAATTTGAGAAAGATTATATGGAAAAATTTAAAAAAATGCAGAATGCAGGATATTTTGTAGTTCCGTGGACAGTTGACGATCCAGATTTAGGCATAGTCGTCTGCAAATCAGGGCTTAACGGGTATATTACCAATAAAATAGATGCTATGCCAAAGAAATGCTAAAAAAATATAGAAAATTAAAAACTTTTTAAACCGTTTCCCGGACATTTTGGGGATATATCTACTTATGGTACCGCAGGTAATGATTTCCCTTAACAATGTTTACCTCATCTTTGGAAGAGGGGTACCCGATGTATATTTATACATGCAGAAAATTATTCAATAAAATGAAATTTCTAAAAAGAAGATAATAACATTGGTTGGTACAGAAATAAAACTTGCTAAACGATTCATTACCGGTACTGCATGTAATGGCAAAATTAGGGACGAAATCAACGCAATAGGAAATTCAATTATTGGGAATTTTGAAATGCCGTAGAAGCAACTGTTTATTGCCACCATGGTTTTTATAAAAATATTTGTATTTGTATAGCTTCGATGATACAACATTTGTTCTCCGATTCTTAAGTCTTGCAATTTTTAATTGAGATTTTACTTATTTCATGCAAAAGCTATTATACTGAAGCGTGTTTCAGTTATAATGAATAGACAGTTTGGTTTCATAATAGGTTACAGGCTTGAGGGAAAAACTCCGGTTGAACGCACACGTTTCAACAGGAAGTTTCTTGGCTATACAGACAAATCACAGTATGGCAGATTTTCCTATTCCAGAGATGGTTTCATGTCCGGGATCCCACATGTCCATGCGTTTAACGCCTGTTTCATTATCCGTAAAGACGATTTCGAAGATGTGAAGGGCTTCTGTGATCAGTATCACGTTGAACTGTTTATAAGAGAGGTTGTGCTGGTTGAATCAGATATTGAGGCACTGGGCATATGAACGGAGATTACATAAATCAGCTGGAAACCACAGTAGAACTGCTCACAAATGAAAATGCAAAACTGAGGGAGGAGAATGAGGCGCTCAGGAAGCGGCTCATAATGTACGAGAATCCACACACACCACCATCACTGCAGCTGTTCAGGCCGAAGCCTGTCAATCCCGGGGGAAAGAGGGGTGCACCCATGGGCCATAAGGGAGCAACCCGCATACACGATACACCGGATGAGGTTATCCATGTATCAGAGGAGAAATGCCCGGAATGCAGTCATCCACTTGGCTCTCCCATAAGAACGGAGAAGAAAACGATCTTCGACATACCGCCACCACAGAAGATAAAGATCACGGAATACGATCTTGACGTGTATAAGTGCAGCAACTGTGGATCAGAGATCAGGTCGAGACATATTGACTGCCCACAGACAGGCGACATGGGCATCTATCTCCTGAACTACATCACCATGCTGAAGTACAATTTGAGAGGGGTCATAAGGAAGGTGCAGGAATTCCTCATGGCAAACAATGAACTCAACCTGAGCGTGAAGGGGATCAATGACGCCCTTCTCCGTGTGGGAGATGCCTGCAGGAATGAATATACAGCCATACAGGAACGTATCAGGAGATCAAAATGGGTTCACATAGATGAAACAGGCTTTCATGTGAATGGAAAGAAATACTGGTTATGGGCCTTCAGGTCAGCGGAGAATGACATCCTCGTTGTGATAGTGGATTCAAGGGGAAGGGATGTCGTCAAAGAGACCATGGGTGAAGATTTCCACGGTCCCGTCATAGTGGACGGATGGAAAGGCTACTCCTATCTTACGATAATACAGAGATGCTGGGCACACCTGATCAGGGAGGTTGATGCATTCAAACTTGAGTTCCGCATGAGATAGCCTGTCACGATCCGTTTAGAACTCTGTTATTTCCTGTGTATTCCAACATTCTTTCCTGTTTCATATATGTGCACATTATATGCACATACTTTAATATACTAGCATGTAATATTATTTTATGTTTTTGAGGTTCACAAGGGTAAAAAGAGGATCAGCAGTACTGGAATATGCCTCCATAGCTGAAAGGGTGGTTGAGGATAATAAGCAGAAAACTTTAACTGTGAAGTACCTTGGTTCTGTGAAGTCCGATGAAGACAGGGAAAGATACAGGAAAATACTGGAGGAATACAGGGAGGCAATGAGGAAATTCTCTATGAACGATATGAATGTAAAGCCAACACTGTCTTTTGGAATATTCTATGCAGCAAGAACAATTATGGAGAGGAATGGCATGTCAGGAATACTGGAAAAGCATGCTAATTCCTATGCAGAAACATTATCATTTATGATTATCTCCAGGCTGTTTGACCCATCCTCGGACATTAACCTCATAGACATAGATAAAAGGGTGTACTATCCCTGGGAAACACACATAAGTGAGGATGGTGTGTATAGATCGCTTGATTCACTCCTGGAAAAGAAGGATTCCATAGAACTTGAAATATTCCATGCACTGAAGCCTGACACATCCATAGTGCACTATGAGCTCACATCATCATATTTTGAGGGTAGAGAGGATAATGACCTTGTTTTGTTTGGCTATTCCCGTGATAAGAAGAGGGGAAAGGAACAGATTGTAATAGGCCTTGTCATGGCTGATGGCATACCCATACACCATGAGGTATGGAAGGGCAATACTGTAGATCCAGAAACACTTGAATCCACCATATCTGTATTGAAGGAACGATTCAACATAAAGAATGTAGTATTCATAGCAGACAGGGCATTCGGAAGATCAAAGTCATTAAACCTCCTGGATCAGAATCAATACATAACGGCAGCATACAGGTGGGATAAGCCATACCGCAATATCCTCATGGAAACAGATTTCTCTGATGGCTATGTGATGGATGACCTGACCATTAAGAAGATTGCCATAAGCGTGGATGATGTGATGAAGGATGATTCCACAGAGGAGCAGAGAAAGCTAGCAGAAAAGAGGAGATATATTGCCGTATACAACAGGAAGAGGGAGGAACTTGATCTCAAAGATCTGAATGATAAAATCGATATCGTGAAGAAGAAGATATCCGATATTACGGATCAGAAGGAACTGAAGAAATCCCTGGGAAAGTTGAAATCTCTTGTGAAGTTCACAGAGAACAATACTGCACTTAATGAGAGGAGGATAGAAATACTGAAGAAACTTGCAGGTAGATTCCTCATTGTCACAAATACCGATCTCAATGAAGATGAAGTGGTATCAGCATACAAGGAACAGTGGCAGATTGAGAGGTCATTCAGGACAATTAAATCGTTTCTGGAGATCAGGCCAGTGTACCACAGGAAATCGGATAGAATAAAAGCACATGTGTTTGTCTGTGTATTATCCCTTCTGCTATCAAGGATAATGGAAAAACTTACAGTCAGGACAATTGACAGCATAAGCAGTAGCCTGAATTATCTGGATGTTGTTCCCATAACAGTTGGGAATAGAGAACTGTATGTCTCATCAGAGAGCACAGAAGCATCAGATGTTCTTAAAAGCCTGGGGATTCCATATCCCAGGATACGTGAATGTGCACATACATAATTATGTGAAATGTTACGAGAATATTTTAAAGCAGGTGTTCAGCATCTAATAATGATAATGCTTGTCATGCGGAACTCAAGTTCAAATCCTCCGGGAAGGGAAAAGAACTATCTGATGAAATACATGCAATGTTCAGTGAACTGAAGAAATCCCTGGAATCAGAAGACATGAATCTGAGAAAATCAATGAAGGAGAAGTTCGACAGCAGAATGGAAGATCTTGTAAAACGCTATGATCCATTCAGTGAATTGCACAAACCTGTGGAATACATCCGCAATGGTCTGGGATCATGGTTCACATGTCTACTGTACAGGGGAATGGAACCTACCAACAACCTTGCAGAACAGGCAATAAGGGAACATGTTGTAATAAGGAAGATCATAGGGACATTCAGATCAGAGAACGGATCACAGAATTACCAGTACATCTCATCACTGCTTGCAACATGGAACCTGAAAGGGAAGAGCATGTTTGTTGAGATGGATAAAATATTGAGAAAAGAGCTGTGTGGATTCGGGTAGCTATACAAATACAAATATTTTTATATAACATATGATTTTATATTATATGAAAACTGTAAATAAAAAGTGCCTTTTAGTGTTAGCTACTTTGTTGACAGCAGTTCTAATGATTGATATTCCATTATCCATTGCAGCAAGCCCCGCCTCAACATCATATTTGTATTTGGCAAGTGGTTCGTCGATGAATTATGTTTGCAGTAGATCTGGTTATATTGATTCCTAAACATATTCAACGCATAATGGAATTGGAAAAACTACCACAAGCAACACCAGCAGTATTCCCTACTATATGATACCATTAGGCACATACTATTACAACGTGACAGTTAGCAGCTCAAATGTTACTGCTGTAAATATAACTGTTCCCACATCATCTGGGATGACCTCGTATTCGAATTTACCAATTTCCCAGGCAAAATATATGGTGCCTATCTATGTCAGCAGTACTTCCAAAAATGTGACATTATTGCACCCAATATATCAGGGAAAATATGACAGCTTTGCCAGTAACTTCACACTTAATTATTCAAAAGCAGTTGTATTACCCTATTACAAGACGCCCTTTGGACCTGTGAAAGCTACAGAGTACATTATAGATGAACATGTAATTAGAGTAAAGGCAAACGCCACAAGGGCTACCTCATACACTAATATTACTGGTGCCATCTATGTGAACCCTGCAACGGATCTCATATTGTATGATAATGTAAATTCATATTCTAAGGACGTAAGTAGTGGAACAACTACAGCCAACGAAACATATACTGTAACAAGTATTACAACGACAAACTCACTTACCAGCACCAATGTAGTGCCGATTCATACAGATTATATAGGTGCATACGTGGGAACCGGAGTGGCAATAGTCCTCCTTGGGGCTGCGGTGTATTA
>NZ_KI542713.1:3387-5210 GCF_000496155.1 Ferroplasma sp. Type II | reverse complement strand
AATAAGAACTTGCAGAATAATTAGAGTTGAACATGCAGGCATATATTGAGTATTCGTTATGGAAATATTTTACATCAACACTTTCACCATTATTGTTGTATTCTGTATTATTGTATGGGTAATAGTAGATAATCAGTGGCAGGAATAGTATTATCACAATTATAATCGAAATTATTATTTTATAATGGGATTTTAGGTTCATGTGAAATCACTCATATAAATTTATTGAGTTAGATTGCCCTGGATTTTGAGAGTTTATATAAGAAATAATTGAACCAGAATTATTTTTAAACTTTTCAAAATTAGATCCACTTCTGTAAAATAATTCATATTTTGTATCTGGCTTTGCAAAGAATAAATAATGTCCATTTTTTATAGGAACCTTGAAGAAATCACCACTATTTACACTTTTTATATAAACACTGGAGTTAAGTGATGTATCATAATTGTGATTCCCATCTGAGCATGCCGGGCTTTAATCCCACTGTGCCGTATATTGCCGAGGAAGGAGTAGTAGTTATAGCCTCTGACGCATTCGCACTCTTGATTATCCCTGTAGGACCAATGCACTCATAATAATTTGTAGAAAACGCATTTATTTTGAATGAATGTTTTAATTCATTAAGTGGTATGGAAATAGTTGTATCCTCAACACTTCCGAATACATTTTTACCTTTGCTGTCGACACATGCGTTGCCACCATCTATTTCATAATTTTGATAGATAGTCCCGTTGCCATGCACACTAAGGGAGTAACTGTCAACACCCGAAAGGGCGTACAGATCCTGGTATATTGATTCCTGCGATGTAAAATACCCTGCCCATGGTGCAAGCGAGACAAGGTTTATAAGTATGCCCTCAAATGCTTCACTGGGTGTTTTTCCCTTTTCGTTTGGTCCAGTTACATTGATGCCTGAGTTTTTTCCTGTATTGATACAGCTGATAGCCCCGGATGGTACACCATCAGTTGTTAACCCAAGTCTCTGATACGCAGCGGTATAAACCGTGGATGGTGAGTATTCTGATGGCAGGGTGCAGAAATCATTGGATGCGCCTGCAGCTATAATTGCTATATTGATCTTAAGTTGTCCACTGTCGTTACAAACAATGTAACTTGGCTCCATAACAACACTGTCATTCTCAAATTCAATGTTGCTTCCACCGCATTTATCTATGCTTTGTTCAACATCTGGAAGCTTAGAGTAACCATAAACCATATAACTGCCGGAATGCGGTGATGACAGGTATATGGTATTATTCCCATCATAGCCTATGTAATCATTAGATTTCACATTCACAATGCTCATTCCGAATGTAGAATAATGACTGGAAGAACCTGCACTTGAAAGGTATTTTGCAAAGAAACAGCAGTTTAATGCACTTGAAGGGGTGTAGCTGTACCTATAGGTGCCCTTTCCATTTATTGATATACTATTCAATGTGCTTATATCACTTCCATGCTCTGCAATAAAGCACAGTTCTGTGGGAATATTATATTCTGAAGAATAATGCGTTACATTGATATACAGATCTGCGCGCCCATCAGACATTGTTGCATATGTATTCCCTGAGAGTGCCCACGAATTATGGACTACCAGTGAGGATGTCCCCAGTGTTTTGCATTGTCTCTCTACAGGATTAGGAGGTGGAGGTAAAAGTTCATGCTTATCAAGCCGGATTTTGCCCTTAACACATGCCACATACACTACACTGAAGTGTATATCCCCAGCCATATTAGGATTCCATGTGTATGAGTATGTCCCTGTACCACCCACATCAGTGGTGTATACATATTCACTGGATTTGCCATTGCATACATTAAA
>NZ_KI542713.1:2134-3337 GCF_000496155.1 Ferroplasma sp. Type II | reverse complement strand
AAAGTAATAATAATGACCGTCTCTAACGTTTATTGTATTTATTATGGAATTGTTCATATTTTCAATATATAGTGTTGTGTTTACTTTGACTGTGTTACCTGTAGTGTTATTGATTATTGATCCGTATATTGCACTCTCCTTCTCGGCGTGGATATAGAATGTGTTATGCAGTTTTCCAGTTGATACAGTAAGGGTAAAATTATAATAGTTTCCTACAGTATTACGGTCAACATAATCGGATGATAGACATTCATATATTCTGTTTGAGTTTTTCAGCTTGACTATTTGTTCTCCACTGGTTATCTTACAGTATGACTGATTAGTAAAGGGGTTAAAACCAACATGCTTTCCTATTATTGTAACATAAACATATTTATCATTCACATTATGTGTACTGATATTCATATTAAACTCTACACTTCCACAATTGTATGGCAGTACTACAGGATTTATTATGGTGGAATTCAGGTATGATTCCCTATTGCCACTGGTAAAGTGGGAAGAGAGAGAATAATTATGCTTACTATATGGAAATGTGTATCCAACACTGAAATATTTTACATCAACACTTTCACCATTGTTGTTGTATACTGTATTATTGTGCGGGTAATAGTAGATAATCAGTGATGAGAGTAGTATTATCACAATTATAATCGAAATTATTATTTTATAATGAGATTTTAGGGTCATAATTCATCACTGAATACTCTATAATGATAACTATTGCCGGCACTTAAATCGGATGCGTTTATGGTTTTCAATAACTTAAAATTATTATTAGTGTGGGAATATATATTATACTCCGTGTCTGGTTTGGCGAAGAATAGATAATATCCATTTTTTATTGGAACTTTATAGAAATCTCCATTATTCACATCTTTTATGTATAAAAATTTGTTATTTATGTGATCGGTTGATTCGTTTGATTGATATATAATTGAACCGTATATTGCCGAGGAAGTAACCGCATTTAATGTCTGTGATGTGGAAGCTCCCTGTTTGTCTGGGATATTTCCTGAATCACATGAATAATATGTTGTGTATCCTATTGTGATGGACCCACCTGTACCCAGATCAAAATTAGGTATCTTTATAGCTCCACATGCTCCGGTAGCATAGACATTCTGGCCAGTTTTTACCACACTTGATGAGGAGGTGTATGAACCACCTGTTATGTAGAATGTATTATTTGCATAATTGCCA
>NZ_KI542713.1:0-2084 GCF_000496155.1 Ferroplasma sp. Type II | reverse complement strand
AGATATTGTTAATATGCCATGGGTTTTCATGCAGTACTTTTATGTGTTGCAAGCGAGATGATATATAATATCTGTATTCATATTGTTTAAAACTTACAGCAATTATTAGCTTACTGCATAAATTGTTCTGTTTGCTCTTCCTTGGCAGTAATATATAATTTTCATAAGATTTTGAAAACAACCTGGTCAACTTGAATGGATTTAGAGTTAGGCATTTTTCTGGGAATTTCGGCAAAAATTATAATATGTATTATACAATTAAAAATAATGAGAGCTTTTATTTTAAGGGAACCAGAAAAGCTTGAGTTAATAGACATGAAGGCTAAGGAACCCGGTGAGGAAGAGATACAGATAAGGACTGTGGCCTGTGGTATATGCGGAACTGATTTCCACGCATATCATGGAAAGCATCTTGCGGTTAAATATCCAGTAATTCCTGGACATGAAATGAGCGGGATTGTCAGCAAAACTGGGAAAAACATTACTTCATTTAAACGAGGAGACCATGTTGTGGTAGATCCCAATAT
Organism: Ferroplasma sp. Type II; assembly: GCF_000496155.1. Lineage (NCBI taxonomy): Archaea > Methanobacteriati > Thermoplasmatota > Thermoplasmata > Thermoplasmatales > Ferroplasmaceae > Ferroplasma > Ferroplasma sp. Type II. The sequence continues at coordinate 1,557 of NZ_KI542713.1, read as the reverse complement.
TACATGCGGGCATTGCGAGTATTGCAAGGAAGGAAAGGAAAATTTTTGTGAAAACATGAGAAGCGTGGGAATTAATTATCCAGGTGGTTTTGGAGAATATGTTACTGTACCTGAAAAGGTAGTTTATAAAATTCCCAGCAATATGAGCTTTGAAGCGGCTGCAATGACTGAGCCTGTGGCCTGTATAGTACACGCCTTCGAAACCACCTACATTCATCTGGGCGGTTCTGCTGTAATCCTGGGGACAGGCTTCATTGGCCTAACGTTTTTACAGATCTTGAAGGGTATGGGGTATTACCCTATATATGTCATGGGTAGAAATCCAGTAAGAAATAAGTTAGCAAAGAAATACGGTGCAGATATGATATACACAAACATAGATGATTTAATGAAAAGCCAGATAATCGGAAAGTCTGATCTTGTGGTTGAAGCCACCGGAGATAACAGCATACTTTCAAAAACTATCGATATGGTTTCACCCTCTGGAAAGATCTTTGCATTTTCAGTCTATCCTCCGGGAGAAAATGTAAGTATTGATTCCAATAGAATATACAGTAAGGAAATATCAATATTTGGGGATTTTATCAATCCATACACAATGAGAAAGGCTATTAATATGATAAGTTCGGGGCTAATAGATTATGCTGGAATGGAAGACCATACAATAAGTATTAATGACATTGGCGATCTGTTCAGCTCTGGAAAGAAAAATTTTATCAAGCCATTAATATCCTATGAATGATCTTTCAGTTTCACATTTATTTTTTCCAGTATGATTGCCAATTGGTTTATATCATCCTCTGGGAGTGATGAAATTGAATCGTGGATAATTCCCTTTATAATTTCCTCTATTTTATGATAAGTTTTTAGACCTTCCTCCGTTATTTCAATATTGATTACACGCCTGTCCTGGCTGCTGTGCACACGTTTTACCAGATTCTTGCTTTCAAGGCCATCAGTAATATCTGTGACCCAACCTTTTGCAAGTGAAAGCGTGTCTGCAAGATACTTCATATTCTTCGGTTCGGAACTGACAAGGCGCAGTATTTTTGAATCCGTCAGGCTTAGTGATAGATCCGAAAGACTATCTTTTATTCTGGCCCCGTATTCACTCAGTATACTATCCAGCAACGACCATATAGTTAATGTTTTGTCCATGTTATCATCTTTTCATTTTTACTGCCTTATCCGACAATTCGGAGTTGTCAATGGTAGATGGTTTATCCACTTTCTCTGCCCTTGATTTTTTCAAAGGCTCACGGAATATGGATATTATTGCACCCACAAATACTATTGCAGCTCCCGCATAGAATACAATATGAAGGGATTTCATGAAAGCCGGGGCAAAGATTGTGGGGAACCATGTCCTGGCAGTCATTGTGACTATTGCACTATGTGGTATTGAAGATATAGCAGAAGCAGGCAAAAGCCCTAATATCACTTTAGCCGGGTTTATACCCAGAAGTGCCCCAAATATTGCTTCTGTTGGAGGAAGTTTCGACATTTCTGTTGCAAGGGTTCCTCCACCACCAGCAGCGTATACAGCAGAGAAAGTGT
>NZ_KI542712.1:2623-3499 GCF_000496155.1 Ferroplasma sp. Type II | reverse complement strand
CATCTCCCCACCAGATAATGTGTACGTTTCTCTATCTTTTATTTCAGATATGCCCGTGATTTTCATGGATTCGTCTACTCTAGAAACTATCTCCTCAGGGGCTAAGCAAAGGTTTTCAGGCCCAAAGGCAACTTCTTCTTCCACACCGTAGTTCATTACCTGTGTTTCAGGATTCTGAAGAACTATACCAACCTCAGATGAAAGCTTTGCAAGCGATGTTTCTGCTACATTTTTACCATAAACCTTAACGCTTCCTTCTAATTCACCATGAGTTATATGAGGTATTATTCCAGTGATACAATTCACAAGTGTTGATTTGCCCCCTCCAGATCGCCCAGTTATAAGTACGGTTTCGCCATCTTCTATAGTAAGATTCTCCACTTCAATAGAGGGCTCTTCGTTTCCTAAATAAGAAAATTTTAGGTTATTTATCTCGACCGCTTTCATTGGCCCACCGCTTTAACTATCCTTAGTGTGATAACTCCCCCAATAGCTCCTAATATTATTGCAGATGGAATGAATGCCAGGATACCAAAAATTATTGCCTGCCAGTCAACAACACCACCATACAGAAATGGAGCTACAAATCCACTATAGAAAAGAGGTTCTGGAACAGCCCAGAAAACTCCAATTGCCAGGCCTTCTATAGCCGCTAGATATACCCCCGGAATTTTCGAAAGGTAGTGCGATGAGGATGAATTTTTACTTGCATCAGTTTTACTTTTGTCCGCAGCAGATTTTCTTGGTGGCGATCTTATTCCAAAGAGATTCTTTCCTGCAATAGCTATGACTATATCCATCATCAGCCCATAAGTTAGCATCTCATACATGAAGTACATCGGTTCTCCACTGAAGCCATAGCTAATCAGATCACTT
>NZ_KI542712.1:0-1340 GCF_000496155.1 Ferroplasma sp. Type II | reverse complement strand
GGTAAAAGATGGTATGATAGAAACTACAATGGATTACCTATCTGAGAAATATGAAAAATATTTTATTCCAGTCCTGAGCAAACAAATGCTGGCAGAAGGATTTTTTGGAACTCCAAAAAGTGTGAATGGAGACACAAGCTTTCTGGGAGACATTATATTAATTTCAAGGAATTCTACCAGTATTTTTGATTCTTCATTAAAACTTATTGATCCAGGAAATCAGTCCAATACTTTGATAGGCATGCATGGAGGGTTGAGTTGCGATGAAATGCTTGTACCTTTTTTTGCCCGGGAAGTTTCATAAGAGTTAAAATTAAAGTTGGGCTAGAAATATACAATTGGTTATAAGTAACCTTATTGTACGTGCAACAGGGTTTGGGAAGATTTCATCCTGGCTATTTATTTTCGTATTTATGAAATACTCAGTTATTCTTGATAATGGCGGGTATGGCATATATGTGCAATTGTACCAGTATTGCCTGTTGTATATGTGACTATTCAGGGCTTCATTGATGGATATGTTTAAATATAGGTAAGAAATTCTTACATAATGACTGATGATGAGTTTGAAACGGAATTCACTAAAACAAGTTCAAAGGGACAAATAGTGATCCCTTCAAAGATACGAAAGAAGCTTAATATTGGCAGCGGAAGCCTGCTCGCCATCACCGCACAAGATGACTTGATTATATTGAAAAAAGTAAGTTCTAATATATCTTCCAAAGATATGATGACACTCAAACTTATTGAGGAAGCATGGGAAGACATCGATAAAGGAAAATACAAAGTCCGTTCAAAAAACGAATTCTTCAAAGAGTTCAGAGAATGGTAATACGCATAGACGAAATCGTCTACACGTCTAAATTCGAACACGATGTGAAGAGGATAAAGGATAAAAGTGTGAAAGATAGGTTAGAGAAAAACATAAGGAAAATTGTAGAGAATCCAGAAATTGGAAAGCCTCTCAGTTATGTGCTCAATGGAGAAAGAACCGTTAGAATACCGCCATTTGGACTTATTTATGCAATAAATGAAAACACTCTAATTCTTTTACGGTTTGAGAACAGGAGCAGGGTCTATGATTAAAGGGAATTTAGAAGAGTATGAATGTTAAGGTATTTTCTGGTTTGGAAGTTGAATTTGAGAGTTGCAGAGCAACTTTGATCGCTGGTCGCCCTTGTAGTTTGTGAATAAATGTGAAGAGAATTAATGAGCGCTACTCAAATTGGGCGTTTTTGCAGACATATGAAGAAGTATATGAGGATGGCAATATTAACGGACCAATCCTAGACAACGATAAGAATAATCAGTATAACGTCCCTTTCTATTCTGCAAACCAA
>NZ_KI542711.1:26174-27283 GCF_000496155.1 Ferroplasma sp. Type II | reverse complement strand
CTGTAAATAAGAACTATAAAAAGAATGGCATTGATTATTCCTGAAATGGCCATACCTATTATTACATACATTGCTTTACCTGAAAAAAGAAGTAGTAATATGGGGAAAAAATATGAAAATATGTTTACAAATATGTAGCTTAATGAGTAGGTTCTATAATGCTTCAATCCTAACAGTATAGATGAAAAAAGGTCACGAATTACAAAAGCAGACACTGCTATTCCTATTATTCGTATAAAAGTTACATAAAAATATGAATGAAATAATTTTATTGCAATGATAGGTGATAATAAGTATAAAGCAAAGAAAGCAAAAATAGAAGATGCTATGGCTAACATGCTTATTCTTCTGATTATGGCCCTTACATTTTTATAATTGCCCCTCGAGAGATGATAAGATATAAAATGTTCTAAACCCTGGGAAAAGCCTAAAACAAAAAACACTCCAGATATGCTCATTATGGCATATATAAGAGAAATGGAACCGACAAGTGTCGTTGATAAAAGGTGCGCTATTAGAAAATAGAATATTGTGGATGATAAAAACATTGAAAATACAGCCGCATACTGGATTGCCACTCCCGATCCAAATGTCTCTTTTTTATTCATTAAGTTTTTATGTATAACTATGAAATTTAAAAAGTTATGTTCATAAAAACATAATTAAGTTTATATAAATTTTAATTATTACATCTCTCATGCTTTTCATATATGGCACTGTGTATAATTCAAATAGAATAATACTTAAATCACTTGAATCGGTCATGAAAATAAAACTTGAAAAATCAATCTATGTTGTAGATAACTATTCCACTGACGGAACATATGAAACTTTGCAGGACAATTTAAAAAAATATAATATGATTGTTTCACAGGCAAGGTGCACAAGGGGAAGAGGCAGGCAATTAGCCATAGAAATGGCAGAAAAAAAAGCATCAGCCAACGACATGTTCATGTTCATTGATCTTGATACTGTATATAGTGAATCATTTGCGGATTTAATAGAATATGCATATTCAAACATAGACCATAACACAGTTTTTCTGGACAATCATCTATGCTATTACGATGTTAATCATGCCGTACCATGGAAGGATCTTATGGCTGCAG
>NZ_KI542711.1:0-26124 GCF_000496155.1 Ferroplasma sp. Type II | reverse complement strand
AATCTTGTATTTTTTATGCGAAATGCGAAAGTTAGAAAACGTTATTATTGGACTTTTACCATTATATTTCTATATGTTAAAATATTTAAAAAAATATATAAATATTCCCCCGATACAAACATTGAATTTATAAGGCGAAAATCCAAATATATAGATATAGATTTTTTGAAGTAAATAAAGAACATAGTTATCAAAAAGATGTATTCTTGATAAAAATTATATCCGTAATATTAATGGGTTTATAAGATGGTAAATGTTTCCGCCATTATTCTGGCATCGGGGAAATCCATACGATTCAATTCAAACAAATTGTTATATAAAGTAAATTTAAAACCCATTATCTCATATATTATCGACAATGTTTCCAACTCGAATTTTCAGGAACGCATAATAGTTCTGAGAAATAAAGAAATAGAGAAATATTCCATAGATAAGGGATTCAAAACAGTCTGGAATAAAGATTTTGAAAAAGGGATGTCAACATCTATTGTTCATGGGATAGAGAATATCTCTCCTAACAGTGATGCTGCAATGATAATACCTGGCGATATGCCACTTTTAGATCCCAGTGCCTTGAATAGCCTCATAGAATATTATAAATCCTCCGGGAAAGGAATATCAGGATTTATAAATAATGGAACCATAATAAGCCCCGTCATATTTTCCAGACAATATTTTGAAGAAATTCTTGAACTTAAGGGCGATAAGGGAGCCAAGTCAATAGTCTTAAGGCACAGTAATGATTTTTCAGGTATGGAGATAAGTAGCAACATCCTTATAGATATTGACACCAGGGATGACGCAATACAATTTAGGAAATTTCTAAACCATAAAGATTAAAATAATGTGCCAATATCAAAAAATATGGATATCAGCATAAGGGGAATACAATCACCGAGAATGCCTTTAGAAAGTGCATTGGAATATCTCTCCTCGCTTAAGGTTGACAATAACGAAATTCTGGTGTTTCCGGAAAAATTTATAACAACCAAGGTAAATGAGGATTCCTTGAATAAAATTCTGGAATCAGTAAAGATAAAAAATACAATAATTCTAGGAAGCATCTCTTATAATGAAGGGTCTCTTTATAACAGATCGTTTTTACTTCATAATGGCGAAATAGTTGGCTGTCAGGACAAGATCAATTTATACAGGGCTGAAAGTTTAAAATATACACCAGGAAATACCATAAAAATATTTGATGTTGAAGGACTGAGAATAGGCATACTTGTTTGTTATGACCTTGATTTTCCCGATTACCCTCGATACTTATTCAGAAACCACTGTGATATAATATTCAATCCTTCACTTATAAGAAAGGACTTTCACAGAGAATGGCATTTGTATGTTGAAACTAGGTCTCTTGAAAATAGGATACCTATTATATCAGTAAACTCTGTCTCAGATGATTTCCAGGGTGATTCGATAATAGTGTATCCCAGAAGTGAGGAAGGTGGAGTCAGGACAAATACTATTACATCGAGAAGTGTGGATATTGTCTCAAGTTTTAATACTTCCTACTATTCCGATGCAAGGGAGCAACGGTTAAGCGAGGAAAAATTGATGTCAGGCAAAGTTGTCTTTTCAGAGGCCAAAAATATTGAACATTAACATAAAGATTATTGATTATATTTATATTATAATTTAACATATAAGCGGGAAGTCCCATTTCGTTAGAGAGGCGATGAAAGCGCAAATTTTATAGTCTATTAAGTTATAATAAAAAGAGTAGGCACGGACTGTCGCCGATTTTATGCCCGTAGAGGCTCAACCTCTGCAATGCAAGTTGAGTTGTTGAAGCGGGAAGCCCCATGCGTTAGCTTGGGGAGGATGTCACTATGTAGATGTATGGTTTCAGTCGTTTCAGAATCATTTGTAACCTTTTCTACCATTGTTATATTCATCTTGAGCGCAGGCTTAACATTCTTCATTTTAAGAAAATACATAGCAAAAAAACAATTGAACTTATTGTACTGGTCTGCCGGCCTTATTGTGTTTACCCTAGCGGTATTGCTCGAAATAGTTATGGCAAACAATATATATTCAAGATTCCTTATTGATTTGTATCTATTTCTTGTTGCAGTCCTCGTACAATTCCTTGCGCTGGGTTCCTTTGCACTCTATGGAAATAAGAAATTTTTAAATTATTATTACATATATTCTATTTTGGCCACAATTTTTCTTATTGTCACACTGATTATCTATCCAATTGGAAATATAATAGACCATCATATAGTATTTGGTATCCTGCCAGTGGGTATTGTGATATCATCATCATTTGTTACATTTCCTGCTGCAGTATTTATAGTTCTTATTGCTGCAATAAGCTACAAAAAATTCCACAGCAAGAAGCTATTGAGTATTATTGCTGGGGTAATAATAGTCGCCATAGCCGGAACCCTGTATATTGCTGCCATACCTGTCTTTCTTTATTATGCTGAGTTCATAGGTATACTTCTACTATGGATAGGTTTTATGTGAAGTTTTTAATTTATGATATTATAAGGTTATATGGACTATAAATTTGAAGGGGAAAACATAAAACGAAAATTAATTGAAAAAGGTTTATACAGAAAGCTTGAGAATTACAATCCAGAATTGGAACCTGATAAAATTTCTATAGGGTACAGTTATCCAATTAAGGCCTTTGAGAAATTCTTAGGATATTATGATGATTATTATAAAATCGCATATAACCCCTCAATATCATTCAATACGGATTTCTCACTTGTGTACAGTGCATGCATGTATACAAAAAGGGAAAACTCTGACTCAGTTATTCTTGATGGTAAACAAGCCGACAGATATATTGAAAGATATAGAAAACCTCTTGAAATATTCAGAAAAAACACTGGAGTCAGAGGAAGTTTTAAATTTTATATCAAAAGGTACAGAAAATACGATGAAGCGAAGGGTTTAAGTGAATCATCCGCCGTTGCGTCCGCCGTTTCCAGATGCCTGATAAAAAATGTTTTTGGGCATAAGGCTGGAGGAGATGACAACTTCGTTTCAAGGTATGCCCGCCTGGTATCCGGATCAGGAACTCGTGCAGCGATAAATGGGCCTTCCATATGGCTTTCCTATCCGGGAATTATGGAGGAAGACTCATTTGCCGTTAAAATACCCACTTACCCGGAAAAAATAAACTATGCCATTTTTCCAAAGAATATTGATTACCAGACATCAGATGCCCATTCTGAAGTGGTCAAATCACCGTTCTATGATTCATGGTTGGATAGGAAATATAGGAGGATAAATGAAATTATAGATGAAGATTTTAAGATAGAAGACCTGATGCGAAGGGCAATGGAGGAAATGTTCGATCTAAACTCCGTGCTTATGTCAAGGGGAAACGTGATCCAGACACCGGAAAGCATCGCACTTATGAAGAATTTTATAAAATTCTCTAAAAAGAATGCAGGCATCTATATCACTGGGGATACTGGGCCTTCACTCATGGCAATGTCATCGGATAAATCTCTTTTAAATGAATTTCTTGAATCCGTGGATGATCCACGGATAATAGGTTCACATCATCCCACTGAGCATAAACAGAAGGAAATGGAGTTTTATAATGAATCTAAAGAATACCTAGAATCATTATAGACTATTTTTTAATCCATATTCCAGCTCAAGTTTTTCCGTTAATTGTGACAGGAGCCTAATATTATTACTTTTAATGGCTTTGCTCACCCTCAGTATATCCACATTGATATTATAGTAGACAGTTTCAGATGAAAGCTGCCTGTTTGCTATTCCCTTAAGGTCATGCAGCAGTTGTTCTGACCTGTTCATAATTTCAGCCATCTTTTTCCTTTCAGAGTCCGCCTTGAAGTATCTCTTTACCTTATCCTTCATTTCCTGGATTTCCTCAGGGTTATGCTGCATTGAATTGTCTATTGTTATCTCCCTGCTTGATCCTGTATCCTCATCCCTTGCAGTTACGGTCAGTATTCCATTTTTGTCCACACTGTATGTTACGTTTATAGAGACCTCACCCCTGGGTGCGGGCTTTATGCCGGATAAACGAAAAATCCCTATCTGTATGTTGTCTGAACCCATTGGCCGTTCACCCTGAACCACCTTTACCTCTATCTCCTTCTGATAATCTCTAATTGTGGTAAATGGCCTGGTATTACTGCATGGTATTGGAGTGTTTGCGGGGATCATAGTAACTGCTATATCGTTGAGCACCACACTCCCCAGGGACATTGGAACAACATCATTTAATTTTATTCTTGATATTTCACCATTGTCTCCATTTATAAACCCAGAGGCCAGTATGGAGGACCCAATGGCAACTGCAGTTTCCGGATCAATATTTTTAACTGCCCTGATTGAGAGGTAATCCTCTATGGAATGAAATAGAAATGGTATTCTTGCTGAACCACCAGTCAGTATAAGAATATTTATTCTGCTTCTGCTTATCCCGGAATTTGATATGGCTGTATCTATGCATTTATAGATATCAGGCAACATTCTTTCAACAATTTCATTTAGTTGCCTCGAAGACATGGTATATTTAATTTTTTCAGGACCCAGTAAAACCTCGGCTGATTCATGCCTTGAAAGTTTGATCTTCAATTTTTCAGCCTCGCTTCTGAGCCCTGCGGGATAAGGTATTACACTTAACCTTCTCAGGAATAATTTCATTTTATCCTCTATTTGCCTGTCCATGTCAGATCCGCCTAGCCTGGTATTGCCATAGGTTCCCAAAACTTTGAAATATCTTCCCTGGGCTCTTACAACGCTTACATCTGTTGTTCCGGAACCCATGTCAAAAACAAGGATGTTTTTTGCCTCTTTGGTTCTGACTCTATTCCAGTATGATATTGCAGCAGCTGTGGGCTCACTGACAAGCTGCTTTACCCTTATTCCAGCTATAGTGGCTGCCTCCCTGGTTGCATTCCTCTGATTGTGGTTGAAATATGCAGGAACGGCTATAACGGCGTCTCTAAGCTTCGAATTCATATATTTTTCAGCCTCAGTTTTTACCCGTTCCAGTATTATAGCACTCAGTTCAACCGGTGAGTGAAAGTTTCCATTGGCACTGTATAGATATTCAGTTCCCATCCGAACCTTAAAGCCAGATGCATTGCCATCTGGATATTGTTTTTTCATCTTTTCGGCTTCCACTCCTGTATACATTATGTCTGACCTGTCAAATGATACAGAGCTTCTGAGTGAAATACCTGTCCTGCCACCGGATAGGGGAATCATAACAGTTTTATATTGCCCCTCTGAAAGAACTGTAACGGCTGCAACCGTATTGCTGGTTCCAAGATCAATTCCCAGTGAAAACATTTGAAAACGCCCCTATAACACGCATTAATGATAAAGATAATGTATCATTCTATAAGTATTGTTGTATGATCTATTTCAATCACATATTCTTAGATTAATGATGACTTCTCATTATGTTTATGGATTATAGTTTTTGGAATCGAACGCATAGTTTTTGAAAATGTCATATATGTGCGATACGTATGTCACGCAGCATAAATGTTCAAATATCCAGTATTTTGGGTTGTGAGTCAAAAAAATAATTATTTTCCTATTACTAAAAAATTAGAACTCACGTGTTCCTTTTTCGTTGGGTAGATTAGTGGATATAAATCTTGAAATATCAGACAAACATTTCAGCCATATGCCTAAGTTCATTCTGTATAAACCATATTCAGAATTCATGAATGTTCACGAACAGAAAGCACCAGGTCAAATACCCATTGGTTTTATGGAAGCAGGTTACGATTCTGGACTTATTGTCGGAGTTTTAAAATCCCATAGCTATGAAAAGACTGGAGTAAGGGTATTCGAAACAGGCAAATTTACTCATGATACTATTATTACAGTAACCTCATCTAAAAATCTTTTCGCGAGAACATTGAAAAATTTATTTGATTTTATCGAGTATAAAAAAGTTATTAAAATTCTTAAAAACGAACGACCTGATATTTTTATATCATACACAAGATTTCCTATAACATGGATTATTGGAATATCGTACAGAATTTGGACGTTTTTTCATGGTTATACTACAAAACTAATAGTAAAGCTGGATAGCGATGGAACCTATCGATCATCTATGGGCGTCATCACAAAAATTATAGACAGTTTGTCATATTTTTCCTTATCTCTAATTTTTTCCAGAATTATTACAGAATCAACCTGTGGGTATGAGGTATTTTCAAAAATCCCACAGGTTAAAAACAAGTTAAGGGTAGTTCCAAACAGCATTTCGAACAATTTTATCCAAAAAAATTTTTCGACAGAACGATCGAGAACAATTATCACTGTGGCAAGAGTTGTAGAGATTAAAGGCATAGACATACTAATAGACGTTTTTCATAAGGTTCATTTAAATTATCCAGAATGGTTATTGGAAATAATAGGCTCCATTGAGAACTTGGAATATCTTAAAATTTTACAGGACAGAATAACTAAATATGGCCTTTCTGATGTGGTAAAGTTTCTAGGGGAGATATATGGCACCGAGTTAATTAATAAATATACAACTTCCTCTATATTCTGTCTATTCTCTAAATGCGAAAGTTTTGCTCTCAGTCGACTTGAAGCACTATCAATGGGTATGCTTGTAATATCCAGTGATGCGGGATGTGCAAAAGATTTTATAAAATACGGTTTGCAAATTGTAGATATTAACAATATTGATGAAACTGTACGTGTATTAAGGAATGCAATAGAGCTGGTAGAATCGGGAAAATTTAAACCTTCAACCAGTCAACATATTCCCTCCTATAAAGAATTGGCAATAAAGATAACAAGTAATGATTTTTAGTGATTATGAATGTATTAACCTGCAATTCTCGATGTTTTAGACATTTTACACCTTTATTTTGTGGATCATAGGGGTTTAATATTTCAATATAGTATGACATTTGGATGACAAAATTTAAGTATGAATGAATATTATAAGTATTGTGCATTTAAATGGCGTGGTATGAAGTTATAAATGGGTCTACAGATTCTGTATATAATAAGAAGCTTTATAGTATTATAGGGCAGAAATTCGGCCTTTTCTACTTTAATAAAGAGAACAGAATCCATGTGTTTCTGAATACAAATACAAGATTTTCCTTCATAAAACAATCAGTAGAACTTGATCCCATAGATGCCATGCCCCTTATGAATCATTATTTTGTCTCAGAAAGCAGAAAAGAAAAGGATTACTACGATATTGGAGTAGAATTCAACAATATAAAGGAAGTAATTGAAAAACTGGCAGATGGTCAGGGAATTATGTTCTGGTTCATGTATTATAATAAAAAGCCAGTAAAGGATCAGTATGTGCTCCAGGAAGACAAATATCTTGTAAAGATAATATTCATGCAGAGAAATGATAAATTTATGAAGAAAAAACCCGATGAGGATTTGAATAATGTAATCCTGGCTACTATTCAGAATTGCATTAAGACTGACCTTAACTGGAAGGAGATAAGAGGCAAAAAATACCGCCTGTATTCTGGAAATATCAGAAAACCACTGATGATGGGCAGTAAAAAAACACTGTATACATACAAGGCAAAAATTGAGGATTTCCTGGAACTGGATTATAGCACTAAGGATCCTAAAATAGCTGCACCACAACAATCCAGTACCGGATTTTTGGATTTCCAGCGTGAAGAGTCGGACACAGCCATAGTGCTGGACACGAAGGCAGAGATGCTAAATGCCATAGCAGGAGGAGAAAAAACCACATTGATTGCTGGACCTTCAGGAGATGGGAAAATAGGACTGGCAGCAAGGATAATAGATAATGCCGAAAAAACCGGAAGGGAAATAGCAATATTGAATACGGCAAAATTTGACCCGTTTAAAAGCCTCATAAATGGAAATATAAGTTTCAGCATTAAAAGGTTTGATATCAGTGCAGAATACTATGACCGGAGAATTGTGAACTCTGCGGCTGATGCCACTGCCCTCGCATCTAAACTATGGGCTTCACTGGTTACAGGAACGGAATCACTTCGCAACCCGCTTCTGATTATCAATTCTGTCAACGATCTTATTCCACTATCACAGAATGGGTCACCGGTATTTGAGAATGAGTTTTGGGGGAGCTTTTTCAGGTATTATGATGCCGGCAGCAACGGGATGGGCATAGTTTTCCTGAAGGACGGAGACCAGGAATCTGCCAGGCTCTATGTTGATTATATTCTGAAAGCTTCTGGTGAGCCTGAAAACAGGGCATTTGATATAATTAAAAATTAATCATATCCGTGCACCTTTATAAATTTCATTCCAAGTTTTCTGGCCATTTCCCCATCCACGCTTTCCCTGTCACCAATGACAACCGAATTGCTTATATCAATATCATATTTTATGGCCGCTTCCTCAATTAGTCCAGTCTCCGGTTTTCTGCATCTGCATCCCTGATCCGGTGTGTGAGGACAGTAAAAGAAATCCTCTATTTTTATACCTTTATATATAAGCTCCTTTGCAATTTCACGGTTGAATGATTCCATTTCCTCGACGGTGTAGTATCCCCTTCCTATTCCGGACTGATTTGTTATAACAATGATGAGGAAATTTTTTTCATAATAGTCTATCAGGAGAGGTATAATATCATCATATATCTTCAGGTCTGATAGGTTATGAGTGTATCCCTTATCATAATTCAGTGTTCCATCCCGATCTACAAAAATGGCTTTTCTCTTGCCGGTCATCAATTGTATATTTACAATAAGTTTAAAATCTTTCTTAAAATAAAAAATTATTATAATTCAGCACAGACAAAGCCTGTGTTATCTGTGCCATCCTTCAATGCCCTTTTCTCTATGTGTGTCTTGAATCCTGCGTCCTGCAACTTCTTTTCAATGTCGTCTGGTGATCCTTCAAACAATACCTGAATCCTTTTAAAAATTTTAAGTACCTCATTGTCTTCTGATATTAACTTCTTTATGGAATTTTCTCCATCAACCTTCAGTACTCCACTGTCTATTTTATATTTTTCTGCAAGTTCCTTAAGAGAAAGGTCTTTCTCACCACCACAGTATGTTGCACTGGATACGGATATCCTATTTTCCAGGTCATTTGCCTTTACATTCTTTAACAATATTTCATGAAAAGATGCTTCAGGCACGGCTATGACATTTTTAGCCCCGTTCAATGTAAAATATATGGGAGAATCCCCAACTTTGCTGCCTATATCAAGAACTATCTCTTCGGGTACGTTTAAAAATGCATATTCGTTAGCGCCGAATGTACCGAGAAAGTTATGGTTCTGGTCCATATTGCACATAAATAGCTGGCCAGATTTGTACTTAAAATTCATGCATCCAGGGACTACAGAGTTTTCAAAGGTAAAAAAATCAAGATCTCCATTGCAAAGGCTGTTTTCTACGCAGAGGGCATAGAGATATGTTTTTTGCCTGTTCCAGAATGAATCTTTCCCATTTCTTGCTATTATCTTTATATGCTCTTTCTTTGTAGCAATATCAAGCATAATATGCCTGTAATTTTTATATGCCTTTTTGTATCTTGCCATTGATTGTGTCAGACTCATTAAGGGAGATAGAATATCCGTTTATAAATTTATATTTGCTTTTGATGTAACAATTGTTGCTTTATTCTGTTTATGTATTATCTGTACCTAAGACTTCCTGTATTTTCTGGAATTCATTCATATCATAAACTCCCTGGCTTTCTTTCCCCAGATTTTTGTGTAAAGCCATAAAGATTTTAGTATGAAAACAGCATGTTAATGTTATGATAGATATTACAGACAAGAACATTATTAGCAGGGAGGCAATGGCTACCGGGACCATAAAGCTCAATAAGGAAACGATAAAGCTGATACAGGGAAAACCGGGTAAAAAAAGGGGACACTATAGAGACTGCCAAAATAGCCGGAACAATGGCAGTAAAGAATACATCCGGAATGATACCCTATTGCCATCCCGTCCCTGTAATGTCAATAGATTTCAACTTTGAAATTGATGAGGCAAAAATAATAGTTACATGCAGGGTGAAGGCTATATACAGAACAGGAGTGGAAATGGAGGCAATAAACGGTGTGCAGGTTGCACTTCTTACAATATGGGATATGGTAAAATACCTTGAAAAGGATGAGACTGGAAATTATCCTAACACATCTATAGGCAATATTAATGTTGTGTATAAGAGAAAGGGTGATTCATATACATCATGAGGAACATGAATACAGACTAAAATACAGAATAATAACTGTATCATCGACCAGAACAAAAGAAACAGACAGATCCGGGGATGCTATGGAATCGTTTATTGGTGTCAACTGTTCAAGATCACTGGTAAAGGATGATGAATTACAGATACTTTCTGAATTCTTTGGATACTATAACAGTACTGATGTTTTTATTTATATTGGCGGTACGGGGGTATCACGGCTGGATCAGACATCCATGGCTATCAGGAAAATTGCTGAAAAAGAAATGCCAGGATTCGGACAGCTTTTCAGGGAGAAATCTGGAGGCATATTCCCATATTTGTCCGATGCCTCACTCTTTATTTACCGGAAAAAAATAATCTTTACCCTTCCAGGCTCAGAGGATGCACAGGGGATAGCCTACAGCATAATAAGTGAAATTGTGCCACATCTCTTCCATGAAATAACAAAGGAATAATTTAATTAGACACGTTACATTCCATTTTTATGAAATTTATAGATTTGCACGAGGACATAGCCTATTCATCTATGTACAGGGATGTCATACATGGAAATGAGCAGTCAGGAATTGATATGCTTAAGGCATTCCCCGGTTCAATTATTTTCTCTGTGGTTTTTCCACATGTAAATATGCAGTATGGAAACGCATATGGAACATCAATACCGAATATAACATTAGCTTATCAGCAGTTCAGTTATTACAGGGAAATATCAGAAAAATACGGCATAAATATTCTCCGTGGCAGGGAAGGCATAGACAAAGGAATTAATTTTCTCATATCCATGGAGGGGACGGACATAGTCAATAGACCTGAGGATATAGGCTTATTCTATTCAATGGGATTAAGAAATTTGGGACTTACATGGAACTATGATACAAAATTTGCATCTTCATGCTATTCAAAAAAGGATTACGGGCTTACAGGATACGGGGAAGACCTCATAAAACTTTGCAATAGCTATGGAATAATTATAGATTTGGCCCATGCTGGAAAAAAACAATACTGGATGCCTGCGAAGTTTCATCCAGGCCGGTACTGGATTCCCACACAAATTTTAAGGCTCTGAAAAACCATCAGAGGAATATTGATGAGGAATCAATAAAAGCAATAGTAGAAACTGACGGTGTCATGGGGATAACAGGTATAAGGGATTCCCTGATAACACCGGATATTGATGGTATAATAGCAAGCATAACATACCTTGGGGATAATTTTGGATGGAGACATGTGAGCCTGGGTACCGATTTTCTGGGTATACCTAAAACACCCGAGGGATTCGCAGATGTAAACGCAATAGAAAAATTGAAAGATATGATAGGAAGCCACTCAGAAGACGTACTCTTCAACAATGCATTACGTGTTATAAGAGCAAATTTATAAAATTATAAATCGTACCATCCCCCATTGCTGTTCATTTTAACTTTTTTGCTTCCCTTGTATCCTGCATAAACCATTTCCTTAAGCATTGGTGGTGGAAGCTTCTTTTCGTCTCCAGTTTCTGAATACAGGTAATCCCCTATCTCTTTCACGGTATCAAGGCCAATGGTATCCATAAGCTCAAACGGCCCCATGGGGAATCCAAAACCCAGTTTTACCATTTTGTCTATATCCTCCTTGCTGGCTATCCCCTTTTCATATAGCCGCAGGGATTCCACCAGCCATGAATGAACAAAGTTAGTAGTGAAAAAACCGGGATAATCCTTTACTACTACAGGTTCTTTGCCCATGGATCTTGCCATCTCCAGAACAGTATTCACTGTATTATCAGAGGTGAAACGGGTTTTAACAACTTCTATGAGTTTCATCACAGGTGCCGGATTGAACCAGTGCATTCCAATAAGCCTTGATTTGTTTTTTATATTCATTCCTATTTCAGATATCATTATCCCCGAAGTGTTGGATGCTATTATTGATTCATCCGGTATGTTTTTCTCTATGCTTTCCATAACTTTCAATTTCAGTGACATAATTTCAGGGACAGCTTCTATGACAAAATGCCTGTCGCTGAGCATGCCATAATTTGTAGAAATTTTAAGGTTTTTCATGTACTCCGCTTTCTGGATTTCTGATATTGTTCCCTTTTCCACAAGCCTGGCCAGTCCGAATTTACCATCACTGATATTTTTCCTTGCATTTTCTAGAATCTGGTCATTTATATCAATAAGGAGTGTATCCAGTTCATTCCTGATAAATACCTGCGCTATGCCCTGTCCCATGATTCCCGAACCTATTACTGCTACTTTTTTTATCATAGAAGTTTATACCGTGAAATAATAAAAACTTTCATAAGAAAACGTATTTTCAAAGATTAAATATTCATTTGCAATTAGGATAATATGAAAACAACTGCAAATACAATGGTGCTGGTTAATTTTCTCATGCTTTTATCTGTAACATTCACAATGAGGTCCTCAACAAATATGCTGATGACAGTTGTCCCTATATTTACAAAATATGTCATAAATGCCGATGTGTTCTTCGTAGGGCTTACTGCAACCCTTTATGGAATTGGTGCAATGGCATCCAATATTTTTGTTAACGGAAGAATTAGTGTTGACAAGACCCAAAGATTGTATTTGCATTCCTGGCCATTATGACAATTGGAATATTTGTGTATATATTTTCAAAAAATATTTACGAGGTCCTTATCCTTTCCGGTATAACTGGATTTTCCATGGGAGTGGTGCAGCCGCTTCTGATGACAATTACAAATGCCATAGCCGCGCCGGAGAAAAGAGACAGATATATAGCAGCATACACTTCAGCTTTATCCCTGAGCCTTATATTCGGGGTGCTGGTGGAAGGCCTGATATTGTCGTCCATAAATGTAAGATATGCTTTTCTCATATTCTTTTTCATAGCATTTTCCTCTTCAGTAATGATGTATGTACTGTCCCTTAAGATCCATATACCGGCCAGATCAACAAAAACAAGGTCATTTAAGGAAATTATAAGCAGGGCATCAACATCCTTAAAACAGGGAAAAGTTCTTTTTGCCATGTTTGGAAATATATCATATGCATTTCCGTTTATACTTCTAATTACCTATGGAAGCATAATTGGAAAGGAATACGATGGAATAGCACCAAGCACTTTTCTTTATCTTCTTACCTTATTCTTTGGAATTTCATTCCTTTCAAGGGTCATACTGTCAATCAGGCAGGTGCGCAATAAGGAATTTCTAATGTATGCAGCATTTGCAGCCAGTATCCTGGGCTATCTTCTGATAGGCATAGACACAGGTGTGATAATGTTTATTGCAGCGCTCTTGATACTTGGATTTCCACACGGGTCCATATTTCCTCTTTCAACTTCATACATTGCAGCCAGTGTGGACATGGAGTATATGAACATCATTTATTCAGTATTTCTGCTTATTATGGACGTGATTGCCTTTATAATACCTTTTATTTTCGGTCTGATATCTGAATTATATAACATAAAAATTGCTATCTATGTGACTCTGGTGCCTATGGCATTACTGATAGCCATATCTGTTGCGTTTAATGTGAGGGATAACAGGATAAAAAGAATCGCAGCTATTCCGGAAAAGGTTTAACATATAAGCGGGAAGTCCCATGCGTTAGCTTGGGGAGGATGTCACCATTATCTAATTCCAAATTTTGATGCTATTTCAACCATGTCTGCTACGTGTTCACTGAAGAATTTAAGTATGTCTCTTGATGTTATTATACCTGATATTTTACCCTTGTCTATAACCAGTAGTCTTCTTATCCCTTTCTTTGCCATTAGATTCGCAACCTTCTCCATAGGTGTATCTGAGGTAACAGATGTGAGGGGTGTTGTCATTATTTCCCTCAGTGGAACTTTTGATGCGTCAGCCTCTTTTGAGAGAATCTTATTTATATAATCCCATTCTGTAACTATGCCAGCAGGTATGTTTTCATTACTCACTATTATATAGCCCTGCTGTTTCTCTGCCATCATTTTTGAACCTTCAAGGGCACTGGTGTTTCCATCTACAATCTGGCAGTTCTTCTTCATTATATCCTCTGCATAAAGCACCATAAGAGTAAATTCTATGTTAATATTTAAAGTAGATGTGATGGAAGAAAATCATAATATACGTATTGCATATCATTGAGAATTATAAATTACAGGTCAATCTAACGTCATAATCATATTATCCTGAATACCTGTAAATATTGATAAGATTTCTAAACAGAGCTATTTTATAGATTTCATGTAATAGTCTCGCGTAGATAATAATTTTATTAACATTTCAGGTTGAAATCGCCCAGGAGATTTTATAAAGTAGTGAAAATTAATATATTTAGGTCAATCGTATTATAAGCTTCTCCATTGTTATTATGAGGTTACTGTACTGGAATTATTTTATCTATAGAATATTTAAAATATAATCCACCAATTATGGCTCAGTGGATATTTGAGAATGGCTATAGTAGGATCAATGAACTTAGAATTCGCAGGTGGAGGTGAGGCTAATGCCCGTGATATCGCAGAACTATTTGTACGCCAGGGCTATGATGTTACACTCTTTGGCACAGGCATTCCAAAGGGCTACGAGGAAAAGGCTGGAGAATACATATTCCATTATGTTCCCAGTGCATTTACCTTTGATATAATGGCAACAGGCCCGGTGCTTAAAATTTCCCACATACTTTCAATGGGACTTACAGGCCTATACACATATAACCGCATATACGAAAAAATAAAGGATTTCGATGTCTATTATTTTATTTCTCCTACAATAATGTTCAGGAATGTGGGTTACAGGTTAATGAAAGAGGGCAAAACTGTGATACTGGGGAACCATGGAACATTCTTTGAGGTCCTGGATATGTATGGCTTCGCATCAAAGGCCTATTCAAAAATATTAACAAAGATGATATTCCGTAAATTATTGAAAAACAAAATGAAATTTTTTATACATGTGCAGAATAAATACCAGGCACAGTACTATGCAAGAATTAAATGTGACCCGTCATATATAAGAGAAATTCCATATAACAATGTTAAATTCAGCAATTATGGCTGTTTTAACAACGAAGAATTCGCTGTAGTGTATCTTGGCAGGCTCATGGGGAGCAAGGGAGTTGATATGTTGCTCGAACTGGAAAAAAGGGCAGATATAAATCTTCACATAATAGGAAAAGGTCCATATATGGAAAGACTCCAGAAATTGAAAAATAAAAATACTGTGATCCATGGATATGTATCTGCACAGGAAAAGATCATGCTCCTTGCTGGAAGCGATGTAATGATAGTCCCTTCCATAAATGAGTCACTTTCTATTTCTGCAATAGAGGGGCTGGCCTCAGGACTTTACCTTATAGTTTCAGCAACCTCAATGGGTCCGAGGTACATAGTCAGGCAGGATAATATTTTCGGTGTGGCTGTTCCCAGGAATCCAAAAAACTTCATAAAGGAAATAGAAAGAATAAAATCCATAAAGGAGAGAAACAAAATGGATTATTATAAGGAGAAAATGTTGAGACGTGAAATTGCTATGAAAATGTTTGATGCTGATGTTGTGGATAAGCAGTTGATAGAACTTTTCACTGATGCAATAAACAGAAATAATAAAGGGAATCAGTAACCTGCTGTGCCTTTCACAATTCTGTGTGGTATGTACCTTTTTTCTATTAATTCCATTTCTTCTTTGCTTAGTTTAATGTCCAATGCAGCCATATCATCCTCAATATATTCAGGCTTTGTTGCACCAATAACCGGTATGAATCCCTTGTTCAGGACGTAGGCAAGTGCCAGCTGTGATACGTTTATGCCCCTGTTTTTGGCTATTTCTTCAATACTATCCAGTACATCAAAATCGGCATCGCTGAAATACCTCTCCTTCATGACAGGATATGTCTTTGTCCGTGTAGTTTCATTTTCTGAACCCCTTTTGTATTTTCCGGAAAGGAAACCAGCGGCTATTGGAGAGAAGGGTGAATATGCAATTCCGTGCTTTTCACAGAAGGGTATTACGTCCCTTTCATCCTCCCTGTATACTGCATTGTAATGATTCTGAACTATGGCAGGGCGGATGTTTTCCTGCATATCCATTACTGTATAAAATTCAGCAACCTGATATCCGGTAAAATTACTCAATCCTACATATCCGGCCTTTCCAGAGGAAATAAAGTTAGAAAGAGTCCTTGCTGTATCCCTGAAATCCACACTGTCAAATATGGTGTGCAGGAAATATATATCTATGTAATCTGTTCTCAGGTTTTTGAGGCTATTCCTTATTTCGTTGAGAAGTACTGTCCTGCTGAAGCCCTGCGTAAAGTCATTTATTTTTCCCCCGCCCTTGGTACTTATAACCAGCTCATTCCGGTATCCGCTAATAGCCTCTCCGATAATCTTCTCTGAGTCTCCGGATGAGTATAAATTTGCAGTGTCAATAAAATTTATTCCAAAATCTATAGCTTTTTTTATTATTTTCTTTGAGGCTTCAGGGTCTGCCATCCATTTGGCCTTTCCAAATGACATACCGCCAAGGCAGAGTTTTGAAACTCTTAAATCTGTATATCCCAATTTAGTATATTCCATAAATGTACAATTTTATTATGTATTTAAAGCTTCATAATACAAATATTATAATCCACTGTTGCATTATAGATTTATGATTTGTGATGATCTCGGGTACATGGTTTTATACAGCAGATCGGGAAAATCTGTAAGTCTAACGCATCAGGAAACTGTAGATCTGTGTTTGAAGTCGCAGGAGGCTGGGATGGATCTTCCAAAATATATCATAAAAGAATTTATGAAAGATCTGAAACTGATTAAGTTCAGGTATGATTGACAGTAGATATTAGTCATCTTTTTTCCGCCTGAAGATAACATTATTACGATAAAATTCCTGTATCTCTTTTCCGGCATAACCTAACTTAAAAAGTATCTCATCATTTCCCTCTCCCAGCCACGGTGGTGGTATCTTAACTTCTCCTGGAGTTCGTGACATCTTGAATGGTGTTCCGGCAAGTGTAATTTTTCCGTAATCGGTTTCCATGGACAGAACCATTTCCCGGAATTTTATCTGGCTATTATTTACTGCATCGCTAACCATGTTTACAGGTGCGCAGGGGATTCCATTTTTCACCAGTATGCTATAGGCTTCATATGTAGTTTTGTCTTTCAGCAAATTTTCAATTTCCTTTTCCAGCACATCCCTGTGAGATACCCTGTCAACGTTGGTTTTGAATTCTTTGCGTTCTATTAGTTCTGGCGAAATCGCACTGCAAAACTTCTCCCAGAGCCTGTCTGTTCCCACGGTTATTACTATATAACCATTCATTGTCCTGTATGCCTGGTAAGGAGCAATGCTTGAATGTGCAGAACCTAATTTTTCAGGATTTTTGCCTGTGGAGAGGTATGAGAGCAACTGATGTGTGAGAACGAGAAAATTTGAATCAAGCATTGACAGGTCTATATACTGCCCCTCGCCTGACTGTTTCCTGCTATACAGTGCGGCAAGAATAGAGACGGCGGCAAAGAGTGCAGTGGTGATATCCCCTATGGGAACCCCGAATTTTACAGGTGATGAATCCGGATTTCCGGTTATGCCAAGAAGGCCACTCATGGCCAGTATTGTAAGGTCATATCCCGGATAATCTTTCATGGGTCCGGTCTGGCCATATCCAGATATGCTGCAGTATATAATTTTTGGATTAATTGCTTTTGCCATCTCATAAGAAAAACCAAGTTTTTCCATAGTGCCCGGCCTGAAGTTTTCTACCAGTATGTCTGATTGTGCAATCAATCTCCGGAGTATTTCTTTACCATCCCCGGTTTTCAGGTCTATGGCAATGCTTTTTTTATTCCTGTTTGTGCTTATAAAATATGATGAAATACCATTCATATAGGGTGGTGCCCAGGATCTGGTCTGATCTCCATTTGGAGGCTCTACCTTTACCACATCTGCGCCGAGGTCTCCCAGAAGCATTGTGGCAAAGGGTCCTGACATAGCCTGGGTAATATCAAGTATTCTTATTCCCTTCAATGCGTTTTCCATTATAATTCAATGCCAGTATGTATTTATTATTTGCTGAAAATACAATAGGGTATAGATAATATTTATAATCCACGTGGCAATGTTTTTCCATGGCTGAAAAATTCATAGTTGTTGGAACAGGATGTTTCTGGTGCAGTGAGGCTATTTTTAAAATGATCAGGGGAGTTAACAGTGTTATTCCTGGCTACGCAGGAGGGCATGCTGATAATCCAACGTACAGGCAGGTGTGCACAGACAAAACCGGCCATGCTGAGGTTGTCAAGATTTTCTATGATCCTGATATCATTAGTTTTGAAAAGCTTCTTGAACTGTTTATGGCAACCCATGACCCTACATCATTGAACAGGCAGGGGAATGACATAGGGACACAGTACAGATCTATTATACTTTACAATGACGACGCTGAAGAAAAACTGATTAAAGACTTCCTCAAGGAGCAGCAGAAAAATTATAGAAAACCCATAGTAACAGAAGTTAAAAAATTGGACCGGTTCTATGAGGCAGAAGATTACCATCATGATTATTTTGCGAATAACCAGTCAAATCCCTATTGTGCCATGGTGATAAAGCCAGAAATAAACGATTTTGTAGTG
Organism: Ferroplasma sp. Type II; assembly: GCF_000496155.1. Taxonomy (NCBI): domain Archaea; kingdom Methanobacteriati; phylum Thermoplasmatota; class Thermoplasmata; order Thermoplasmatales; family Ferroplasmaceae; genus Ferroplasma; species Ferroplasma sp. Type II. The sequence continues at coordinate 7,359 of NZ_KI542711.1, read as the reverse complement.
AGATATGGAAATATGGTGAAAAGATAAATTATTTTTTCTATGTTCAAAAAGGTGTATTGGGGAACTGGGCTTTAGCTTTATACTGTCTGTTTTTCAGCACTCTCCAGCGATGAATTAACCTTCTTTTTGTCTATGCCAAGATTCTGGGAAAATGACATGTCCACTATCTTTTTCCCGGTATTTACTATAATTATACCCACATTGGCATCATCCTTATTCACACCATTGCTTTCACCATACTTATTAATAAAAACCTTTATATTCTCTATACTGGAACACAGGTCGTCAAGGCTTGTATTCAGCATTTCAAGAGGGACGCACATGGTATTCGATTTAAGGCCATGCCTTATATTATATGCCACGCAATTAGCCATGGTGGAATATTTTTCTGTGAAATATAATACTATGTTTTTGTTTGAAACTTCTTCCAATAAAATAAAAACTATTTGTTTAGAATGATTAATAATAATATTAATAAAGGTGCCAGTCAATATGCCCCTATGGATTACAGAGACAGGTATGTTGATGGCATGGGAAAATACATAGATGACATGGCACTTGATGGTATGCTCTATATGAGTGTTTTCAGAAGCCCCTATGGGAAAGCCAGGATAAAGAACGTAAAGGGTGGGTTAAATGGCTCTGAATTGAAGCTGTTTTATAAATCATCCATGGGAGAAATGGCTTCCCTTGGTGGAGATTCTAATTCAGTATATTTAGAACCTGTATTTGCCATTGATGAAGTAAATTATGAAGGACAGGCTATTGCCGCAGTATTCGGAAAAACCAGGTATGAAAGTGAGGATCTTCTAAGTACAGTTTCTGTGGATTATGAACCAATGAAAGCGGTATCAAGTATAGACGAATCAATGAAGGCATCACCAATACACAGTGGGACTAAGGACAATGTACTTGCAAAGGCCGATCTTGGAGAGGATTTTGACGAAAACGATGTGGACTTTGACCTCACACTTGAGGATACATTTTACAATGAAAGGATAATAGCCAACTCCATGGAAACAAGGGGGTGCATAGCTGATTATAGGGATTCAAAACTGACATTCTATGCTTCAACACAGTCAGTTCAGTCAGTCAAGGCAGGGCTTGTCCAGGCACTCAACCTTGAACCAGAGAATGTAAGAGTAATTCAGGCAGATACTGGGGGAGCCTTCGGGGTAAAGGGTTCCTTCTATCCTGAATATGTTATGGCGGCCTATGCATCCATGAAATATGGGAAGCCTGTGAAATGGATAGAGACCAGAAGCGAGCATCTGCAGGCAGCATATCCTGGACGTGGTGCCAGGGCTAAGATAAAAATTTATGCAAGGAATGACGGCAGAATAACAGGAATAAAGGGAGATATTTATGTTGATGCCGGTGCCTATGATGCGGGAACCGGAAGTTTTGCTTCCAGGTTTATAGCATACCAGATTACTGGACCTTATCATATTGAAAAGGCTTATATGCGCGCATATTCAATGCTGACAAATAAGGCGCCCATGGGTCCATACAGGGGAGCAGGGAGACCGGAGGCCGCATTCTTTATGGAAAGAATGATGGATCTTCTGGCGGACAGGCTCCAGATGGACATTTCAGAGGTGAGGCTTATAAATGCATCAACAGAACCTTTCACATCGCCCACAGGGCTAACGGTCAAGGAGGCTACCCGGCCTTTCCTGGAGAAGGCTCTGAAGGAAGTTGATTATAATAGGATATCGAGAGAGGAAAAAACCGGTATAGCATTCTTCGTACTCATCCCAGCATCCAGGCCCGGAGAGAGTGCCAGAATAGATGTTTCAGAAGGAAAAATTAGGGTTCAGCTCGGTGGGAATGTACATGGACAGGGACATGAACTTTTTGTGAAAAATATTCTTGAGAATGACCTTCAGGTTGAGCAGGATCTCATATCACTGGAAAACGGTGATACTTCTGAAATGGAAAATGGGGTAGGAAGCTGGGGAAGCAGAACTGCAATAGCCGGGGCTTCAGCCCTTATGGCCGCTGCAAAAAAAATTAGGGATCAGGTTATACAAAAATTCGGGAAATACAGCCCTGAAAAATTGTTATCGGGAAATTACAGTGCATATGAATTTCTCAAAATAGATTACGATGTGAACTCAGTGAATTTCAACATGATTACTGCAGAAAGAATGAATAATGGGCTAGTAGCAATGAAGGACTGGTACTGTTACTATGATCTGGGACACGTGCTCAGCCCTGTAAACGTTGTAGCCCAGATAACAGGAGGTGCTCTTGAAGGTGTGGGGCAGATGTTTTCTGAGTCACTCAAATATTCTCCGGATGGGCAACTGATGACCACAAGCATTTCCAGTGCCGGGATTCTCGAAAGCGAATATGCTCCCAGATGCCATATCAAATGGGTTGAAAACGGATCTCCTGCACCAAATCAGGCAAAAGGGCTTGGTGAGGCACCTACAATAGGAACTCCGGCCGCACTTGCCAGGGCAGTAGAATTGATCACCAGGAACAGGGTAGTCAACACGCCTATTAAGCTGGAGGATATTGTTAATCCCTAATACTCTATATATTCTGAGATTTCCGCTGATGTGTGCCAGTAATTATTTTTATGTGCCTTTCCACTCGATTCATATATCCCGTATTTTAAGGAATCATTGGACTCCCCTGCCTTACGGGAGAAATTTTTAATAGTAATTTTTATATACACGACACAGTTTTAAACTATATCATGTTTCAATATGTCTGCTACCTCATGAGGGGAAATTTGTTCCCTTAGGAGCAGCGCAGGAATTGATTAGGGGGCTTGGAAAATATGAAAGAAAGGCAGAAGTTAGATAGGAGAGATGCATACACACTGGGAAATCAATCCTTATAAAAGGAGGAGAAAAGAAGATGAATATAAGCACAAAGAAGGTAAAAATGGTAAGATATGCCAGGGAATTGGGATTCACTACACAATTCTTTTCCACACTTTTGCATGGTATTTCCCCGGAGGGAGCCAGGTGAAAATGGAATGTAATGGTTTCACTGGAAGTTTTGATTCCAAGGGGGCCTATCTTGAATATCTGGAGAAGGATGGAATAGAGCTAATCAGAAAAAGCCCGGATGGGAATAGCACACATGGAGGGGCTGCCGTTTTATTTCCATTTGGAAACCGTGTGAGGAATACTGAATATACATATGATAACAGGAATTACCAGCTTCCCTCCAATGATGGGAAAAATAGCATACATGGACTGGTCAGGAATCTCATATTTGATTCCATCGAAGGTGATAATTATATTGAGTTTTCAAGGCATTTACAGTCCGATTCATATCCAGGAGAAGCAGAAATAAAGATCAGATATGAATTCAGCGAGAATTCATTTGAAACAACTTTTTGTGTGAAATCACTCACTGGTAAGATCCCGGTAGAAATAGGTTTCCATCCATACTTCAGCATAGATGGGGCATATTCCATAGCATATTCTGGAATAATGAAAAAGTTAAATTATTCAGACAAATATTTTCCTGATGGCACTACTACCACTGTAAACTATAATGGAAAGGAAATTAATAATATGAAACTGGATAACTGCTTTTATCTCAATGCACCTATAAGCATGAGGGATAAAACACATTCTGTTACCATAATCAGGAAAAACATGCCGTATATTGTAATTTATAATGGTGAACATGCAGGAAATAATGCTGTAGCAATTGAACCAATGACAGGTGCCCCTGATGCATACCACAATGGAATTGGAATTCTATCTCTGGACAAGGGCAATGATTTCAAATGCGCATATTCCATAGAAGTTTCATAAAAGCTTTCATAGTATTTTCCACGAATATTTAAAACATAGCATATATTTATATCATTAATTAGATTGATTTATTGACAGAAATGAACAACATGGATTTAACTGGAAGAATCGCCCTTGTCACCGGTGCAAGTGGAGGAATAGGAAAGGCTATTGCTATCACTTTAGCATCTGCAGGAGCAGCAGTAGCTGTACATTATGGTCGCAATCAAACGGCGGCAGATGAGGTTGTCAGTGAAATTACTGAAAATAAAGGCAAGGCAAAGGCATTCAGTGCGGATGTTTCTGATCCGGATGCAGTGCAGAAAATGTTTCTTGAGATAGACTCATCTTTGGGCAGTGTTGACATCTTAGTGAATTCGGCAGGAATAGATGGAGTACGGTCACTCCTGGGAGAAGACAGAATAGAAGACTGGAAACGTGTAATATCAATAAATCTTTACGGACCATATTTCTGTTCCAGAATGGCTGTCCAGAGAATGGAAAAGAAACGTAGTGGGGTAATAATTAATATTACATCTGACCACGTAGACATACCATGGGAAGGATACAGCGCTTACTGCAGTTCAAAGGCAGGGCTTGATATGCTTACAAAAACGCTGGCCCAGGAAACTGCTGACAAAGGGATCAGAGTTATTTCAATTGCGCCAGGAGCAATAAAAACTGGAATAAATAAATCTGTGTGGGAAGATCCTGAAATGCTAAGGGATTTGGATAAAAAAATAGCCATGGGAGTTCCAGGAGATGCCCAGGATGTTGCCAATGCGGTATTATTCGCTGCCAGTGACATGGCAAAGTACATGACCGGAACTACTATAGTTGTTGATGGTGGAATGCTGATATATCCGGATTTCAGGCATGGAGGATGAACCGTTTTAAAATATAAGGATATTTTTTAGAAATATTATCAATTTATTTAAAAAAAATAGAGTTTATAAAAAATTATTTGTTTCCGGCATTTGGGGATTTTCCAGATTCTGCAGCATTTTTCACATCTTTTAACTGGTTCTTCTCAAACATATCATTAATTTCTTCTACCGATTTGTTTTTCGTTTCCGGCATTATAAAGTAGAAGGTGATTACAGCCATTATTGAGAGTATTCCAAATACAGCCATTGTATATCCAAGCCCTATGTCAATATGCATAACAGGGAATAACTCTATAATTGCAAAATTAGAAATCCAGTCAACCACGGCTATGAGAGAGGCATACAGCCCCCTATACTGAGTTGGGAAATATTCTCCCTGTATTAACCACCCCGTTCCACCAACGCCGAAAGCAAAGAATACAATGAATCCTGCAAATCCTATGAGTAATCCTATTTCTATATGGGAAAGGTAGAGTACTGTCCCAAGTATATCAAAAAATGCCATGCCAGCATACCCAAGAAGTCCAAGAGACCGTCTACCGTAGGAGTCTATAAGCCTGAATCCTATAAGGGTTGCCAGTACGTTAATTATGGCCAGGATCGAAGATGCTTCAATACCAAAAACAGCATTGGAGAGATACGTGCCTGACGTAGAGCCAAATATATGAAGGTTTGCAATAACTGTGGGGCCATAATAGAAAGGAATATTTATACCGGTAATTTGCTGGAACATCATGAAAAGAGCAACTATGACAAAAGCTCTTTTTATTCCAGGGGTAGCCTTCATCTTTGTTTCCTTTTCGACTAAGACTTTGTGCGTATTTTTAATATCTGAAAGCTGTGCAGTTATATTAAAACTTGACTTTCGAGTTATAAATTTCTGAAACCACCTATTATCAAGGATAAATTCTATATTATGTTGGTACGGTTATACGTCTTAACATTAATATAGTATTATGTAATATATCTGTATGAGGCTCAGGGTGAACAGTGTAAAGAGGGGGAAATCCCTTCTAAAATATGCCCAGATTGTAGAGGATTATGTGGAAGATGGAAAAAAGAAAACAAGGATAGTGAAACATCTTGGCCCTGTCCACACAGAAAAAGACATAGAGGAATACAGAAAACTCTTTGCCCTTGAAAACAGGAAATTGCATGTTGAAAAGGCAGATCTGAGAACACTGGATATCATGCCGCCAAGGGAGTATGGCATGGTATATGCAGCTGAAATACTCTGCCGTGACCTTGGGATTGACCATATTTTTAGAATGCTTGGAAACTATTCCAGGATCATATTCCTCTCCGTGGTATCAAGGCTTGTAAATCCATCCTCAGATATTGGCCTTCTCAGGATACTGGAGAAGACAGAATATCCAGTAGAAAACATTTCAAAGGACAGGATATATTCTGCACTTGATAAACTGATCTCAATGAAGGATGAGATCGAAACATCCATAGTCAATATGCTGAAACCTGATATGAAGAGGGTATATTATGATCTCACATCAACATACTTTGAGGGAAAGGAGAAGAATGATCTTGTATTGTTTGGATATTCCAGGGACAAAAAGAGGGGAAAGAAACAGATAAACATAGGCCTGATGATGGCCGATGGCATACCCATACACCATGAGGTATTCCCTGGCAATACAGTAGATCCAAAAACACTTGAACCCATGAATAACGACCTCAGGAAGAAGTTCCATGTGAAAAGAATTATATTCTTCGGTGACCGTGCCTTTGGAAGGAGGCCATCACTGAGATATCTGGATAAGAATGAGTATGTGACAGCAGTATACAGGTGGGATCAACCCTACAAGAATATATTGAAGGAATGCTCCTTCAACGATGAACATTACCTGGAAGATATTGAAATATATGCAAGGGAAGTGGAAGTGAAATGGAATACAAAGGATATGGGAAAGAGGGAGATCAAGAGAACAGGAAACAGGAGGGCCATAGCAATATACAACAAAGATAGGGAGAACGAGGATATTGCAGATGTGGAGGAGAAGGTATCAATCGTCAAGGAGATCATGAAATCAGGGAAGAAGGGAAAGGATCTTGTCAAAGCTCTTGGAAGCCTCAAACCATATACCAAATCAAATGGAACTGAGTTAAATGCAAAAAGGATTGATGAGAAGAAGAGGCTTGCAGGCCGTTTCATGATTGTAACGGATACAGATCTTCCCATAGGGGATATTGTTAAGGGATACAAGGATCTGTGGAGGATCGAAAGATCATTTAGAACCATTAAATCATTCCTTGAAATCAGGCCGGTAAACCACAGTAAAGAAGAGAGGATTGAAGCCCATGTTTTTATCTGTGTCCTTTCCCTCCTCATTGCAAGGCTTTTCGAGAAATCCATGAATAATGAGATGACAGTATCCGTAATCTCAGATATGTTATCAGAACTGAAGGCAATACCTGTAAGAACTGCAGATGGTATAATTACCCTCAGATCTGAGTCAGAAAATGCCAGGCATATACTTGAGAAGATGAAGATACCCTATCCCGGAAAGATATTAAGTTCCGTACCAACATAATTTTTGAAGAATTGGCAGGCCAATCCGTGTAAAAGGACTTCTGCATGAGATTGCCCATAAACCTCTTCTCGAAAGTCAAGTTAAAACGTTTCAGTGAGGCTATTGCCTTGTCGTACTTTTCATGCAATATAAGCCATCTCGGGGATTCAGGCATGTAGAAGC
>NZ_KI542710.1:0-4471 GCF_000496155.1 Ferroplasma sp. Type II | reverse complement strand
CATATTATTATGCAATATAATGGACAAAATTGTCCATGTTAATACATATTATATATGCAATGTTTTGAATAATGCAAAATAGAAGTTAGATACAGAGTATTGTCATAAAAGCAATTAAGGTTCTGGACTGATGCCTGACAGGAAAATGCTTGTGTGGAATATCCCTATAGGAGGAATAACAGGATTGATAATTTACTATTCAGAACCAACGTTGTGACACAATCTGTTAAAAAGCGTTGTTGACTAAGAAATTTATTCTGAGGTGTTGCCACAAAATTATGTATGGACTCAAGGGGAACTGGGGGTAAAAACCCATCAGATTATGGGCTCAATGAGAATATGCTATTGTTATTTTTTGCTGAAGATAGTAGATACCAGAACAGATTATCTGAGTCCTGGACACCAATGAAGGTGAAAATGTGAAAATGTTTCATACAAGATGTGGAGGGTGCCACAGGAAAGTATCAAGAGGTAAATTACAAATAGATGGCCAGCTGAAATATGTGTGCCAGCATTGCCTAAATGGAACAATACCAAAGCACGGGGCCATAAAATGACAGCCAGCAATTCTATGGATTGGATTATACAGAGATTTAGTGGCAGGTCTCTGGATGCAATTAAATTGGCATTGGAAGCACGCATATCTACCGAGGAAAGCGAAGACCTATTAAAAAGGTGGATGTCAAGGCATCCGGATGATTATTTTATTTTATCGGATAGCCCGCTAAGAATAAAGGTTACAACTGTTCCCCATGATCTTAACGTCTTTAATCATAACATGCATGCGAAAAATTTAAAGAAATACAGGAGGTGGGAAAGATGACAACCAGTGTTTTTGAAAATAATTTTAGAACAAATGCCCTGAATAACAGTTTTTCAAATAACAATACAATAAATAATATAGGAGATATCAAAAATAAATTAGTAAAAAAAACTAATAATATTTCATCCATTCCATGGATGTCCATTGTTAAAAAAACACCTATGGCAGTATTATGGTCAGTTGGAAAATTCGCAACGAAGAAGATTTATATGTATATATTTTTTTATTTTTCTATGGATATCCATCCCAGCCATTCAAAATATTCTATATGTATATTATATGATATTGCTACAATTATAAAGAGGTGAAATAAAAATGGTAAATAAAAAGAAAAACACAAACCCTGATATGTACCTGATCGAGAAACATGTCTCGCTTGAGGCATGGATGGTTAGAATAATAGACGATATTGGAATAAATATCTCTGAAGAAATAAGGGAATACTTCAGGCAGAGGCTTCCAAAAACAAAGGAAATTCAGCTTGAGGAATTAAAAGAGAAAGAAGATCAATTGGAAGCCGAACTTGCTGGAGTCAAAGCTTCCAGGCAAACAATGCAGAACGACCTGGAATTGCTAAAAGAAAGGCAGAGGGAGAAATTCATTGAAGAAAACCTCGATGCCTTTGTCCTGAAGAAAGCGCTAACAAGAGGGATAATACCACAAAATTATGGGATTTATGAATTCCCGGACCGCGATTTGTTCATTTCCGATGTAAAGTCCGGAAAAGTAAAGGGCTTTGACCCTATAGAATCATTTAAAGCATACAGGTTCAAGATCAGTCCAGTAAAAGGGTTTGAAAACGCCAGATATAAGGCATCCCGGGAGTTTGAAGAATGGATAAAATCTTCAGACATAAAATTAGAGGAGGAATAAGGCGATAATAATGATGAATATATTATATGATGATGTAAAGAGAAAATGGAATGATTTCTTTGACGAATACGATTATAATGAAAAGATAAACAAATTAAGAGCTGAATATCCCGATGAGCGTTCCATTTATGTTTCGTTTAAGGATATCTCCAGTTACGATGATGGGTTTGCTTCAGATCTGTTGAAAAATCCATCCGTTTATTTATCTCTTGGGGATGGCTATATCAAGGAAATAACAGGTATAGCAATGCAGAAGAACGGCCATGCCAATATCAGGTTAACCGATATCCCGGATATTCCCGGAATAAAATATGGAATCAGGAATGTAAGGGCAATGCATCGCAATTCATATATTTCTATCACGGGCATAATCAGGAAAAGCACTGAAGTTTTGCCAAGGTATAATACAGCAGCTTTCAAATGCCCCGCATGTGGAGAATACACTTATGTTTCCCAGGAAACCGATAGATTGGTATATGCGCATTCCTGCTCAATGTGCGGGTATGATAAGGGGAAATTGACATTAGTAGTGGATGAATCCGAACTGGTTGATACACAGAAATTGGAAATACAGGAAGACCCCAATAATATTGATGGCACATCACAGCCACAGAGACTGGCAGTAATAATGGAGGATGATATAGCTGGAAAAGTATATCCGGGCGACAGGGTAACCATCTATGGAATATTAAAGACAAAAAATAAGCGCATAGGCACTGCTTTGGTTCCAGAACTTGACATATATTTCTACGCCAACAATTTCAGGAAAGAACTCCATGATTTTGAGGATATAACAATAAGCATAGAAGATGAGAAAAAGATCATAGAATTATCAAAGGATGCAAATATCATAGAGGAGCTTTCAGAATCAATTGCGCCATCAATATATGGCCTGGATATAATAAAAAAGGCGCTGGTCCTGCAATTATTCGGAGGCGTAAGGAAAACAATGGCAGATGGCGTTAAAATAAGGGGAGATATACATATCCTGATGGTAGGCGACCCCGGGACTGCCAAATCACAGCTCCTGAAATCCATGTCAATGATATCGCCCAGAAGCGTATTCGCATTAGGAAAAGGGTCCAGTGCAGCAGGGTTGACAGCAGCTGCAGTAAGGGATGATTTCGGAGAAGGAAGATGGACACTGGAAGCAGGCGCTTTAGTTCTCGCAGACAAAGGCTTTGTAGCTATAGATGAATTAGACAAAATGGATCAGAGGGATACATCTGCAATGCATGAGGCTATGGAGCAGCAGACAGTTACCATAGCAAAGGCAGGTATAATGGCCACATTGAATTCCAGATGCTCTATATTGGCAGCTGCGAATCCTAAATTCGGAAGATACGACCCTATGAAAACAATAGCAGAGCAGATAGATTTCCCACCGCCCCTGCTGTCAAGGTTTGACATAATTTTCAAATTGGTGGACACGCCTGACAAAGAGAGGGACAGGCTTTTGGCATCGCACATACTCAAAGAAAATATGCTCGGTGAGGAATACCATGACTCTACTATACCTGAATTTGAAATAGAGTTTGTTCCTGCTATCGATAGGGATTTAATAAGAAAATATGTGTCATATGCAAAAAACAATGTCTTTCCCAAGCTAAGCCATGAAGCGGTGAATATACTGCTGAATAAATACCTGGAGTCCAGGGTGTCTTCAGATGGTTCTGTGCCCATAACGGCAAGGCAGCTGGAATCACCTATCAGGCTGGCAGAAGCATCTGCAAGGGCAAGGCTGTCCAATATAATAGCAAAGGAGGATGCCTTGCTGGCCACCAGCATTATAGATTATTACCTGAAAGATGTATCGTCAATGAAAGGGAAAGTGGATATAGATATATTGAACACAGGAATAAGCTCATCAGAAAGGCATGAGCTTGAGGTGGTTTACGAAACAATAAAGGAAATCAAGGCAAATATTGGAAGATTCCCTGATCTGCAGCATGTCCTTGACGCCCTGCAAAATAAAGGCATAAATAATGGGCAGGCCATGTCAGATCTTGAAAGGCTTAAGGCTATGGGGCAAATATATGAGCCGACTGCAAAAAAAATTGATGTTATAAAATGAGGTGGTAAAAATTAGCTTAACTGAACCCTGTAAAATCAGAGGTACATAATACCTGAAAGAGAATTTAACAGCCTTAAATCGTTTATAAACAGATGTCGAATAAAAATAAATCCGGCTCTAATACAAGGAATATAATCCACGTTATAAACACACAGCTGGAAACAGGGAAATAATCAGAAATCCTATATTTTTAATTGATATTGAATTTCTAAACTAAATTTTAATTACGTTCAAAATTGGCTCAACGATACCGGACCCTTAAACTACTATTTATGGTGATTTTGATATTTGTACTTGTCTGATATGATATTCGTATTCCGATATAAATGAAAATTTTTAGTACCCGATATAATTCAATAGGACTATCAGTAAAGTGAGAAAAATATTAAATAGAACAGCCCAATAACTACTCATGGTTCTGACTCTTGTTGATTTAAAAGAAAAACTAAAACCTCAATTGAAAAATCTGTGGGGTATAGACGATTTCAAAATAACTAAAGCGTCCCATATCAATAAATACTGGATTCTTGGAATTGAGTATCAAAAACCAAACAAAAGCTTTGGTGGTGATACGATTTTTTACTCGACGGAGCGTAGTGTAATTTCCGCGAATGATGAAACCGGGGAAATTGATACAATCAATTAAGCTTATGGAGATATTGATGAGTGAAATATATTATACTCTCATAATAAAGGGTGTT
>NZ_KI542709.1:0-62323 GCF_000496155.1 Ferroplasma sp. Type II | reverse complement strand
AATTTGAGCATCCAAGAAAACGCTTCCCGTACCTTGACTGCCTGATTATCAGATCTCCTCCGTCAGAGGGGCATTTGCCCACTGAAAGCTTCTTTTTGTTGTACTCGCAGTTGGGATCAATGCACCTGTACTCCGGAGACTGTCCCTTCCTTATTATCTTAATTATAGGCAGAGAGCACACATCGCATTTCTTATCCATCATCTGTATGAGCCCGGTTGCATTTATATTGAAGTTTATTTTGCAATTGTCATTTGAACATTTTATCTTAGAGAAATTACGGTACTTTATCAATGATATGTCTCCGCCGTCAATGGGACATTTGCCAATTGTATCACCCCTGTTTGCATATGTTGTTATTGTTTCCTTTATTTCATCCCTGTTACCCCTGAAGCTTTTCAATGCATTGTGAAGCATTGACCTTGACTCATTAACAACCTCATCAAGACTTTTTTTGTTTTCCGCTATTTTGTCCATTTCCTTTTCCAGTTCGGCAGTCATGTCTGGCTTTGCAATATCCGAATCTATGGAGGTTATTGACTTTATGAAGCCAATTCCAAGTGGTGTGGGTCGCAGTGGATTTCCCGTGGCGAAATTCCTGTCCGCAAGTTTCTGTATGATGTCATGCCTTGTGCTCTTTGTGCCCAGGTTCAGTGATTCCATGAGTTTTAAAAGTGATGCAACGTCATATCTCTTCGGAGGCTCTGTGTATTTTTCCTCTATGTCCCATTTTTTGCCCTTTACCGTTTCCCCTACAATAAGCTCTGGAAGTTTTGATTCACGCAATTTCCTGTATTTGTATATGTCAAACCATCCGTTGTCAAGTATTTTTTCCCCAGAAGATTTGAAATTATAGCCCTTTATATCAATATTAGCTCCTGATTTTTCAATGGTTGCATTCTTGTAAAGTGTAGCAAGAAATCTCCTCACTATAAGTTCATATACGCTTTTGTATGATCCTGTAAGGGCTTTTTTTGGATATGAAACAGGATATATTGGAGGATGGTCTGTTGTTTCAATCTTTCCCCGCGAAGGATAAATTTTATCCTGTGATAACACCATTTTTGCTTCCTTATCAAACTCTGTGCCCTGAAATTTCTGGGCTATGCTTTTTAATGGTATGGACCGCTGGTAAACGGTATTGTCAGTTCTTGGGTAGCTTATTAAACCGCTCATGTAGAGTTTTTCTGCTATCTTCATGGCACTTGATGGGGTTACCCCTATTCTAGATGCCTCACGGAGGAAATCAGTTGTGCTGAATGGTGCTGGCTTGTAAACATCCTTAACCTCTTTGTTATATGATTTTACAATACCGTTTTGGCCGTTTATTGCATTGAATACTTTATTTGCCTCCTCTTCATCTTTTATATTGTTTTCATAAACTCCTAGGAAATCGATGCCCTTGTTAAATGTTACTGTAATTGTGAAATATTTTTCAGGTACAAAATTTGTTATCTCCTCCTCACGGTCGACTATCAGTGCAAGTGTGGGAGTTTGCACCCTTCCAACTGATATGAAATCCTTCCACAGCCTGTTGCTTGTCACTGAAAAAAATCTTGTGAGTACTGCCCCCCAGAGCAAATCTATTTCCTCTCTTGCCTTTGCAGAATCAGCAAGTCCGTAATTCACATCAAGAAGATTGTCAAATGCCTCTCTTACCTCGGAGGATGTGAGTGCACTGAATTTGGCACGCCTTATCTTTGTATATCCCGATTCTATGAATTGTAATGCCTCAACGCCAATGAGTTCGCCCTCACGGTCGTAATCGGTTGCTATGATAATATTATCAACGCCTGAAAAGGATTTTAAAGCTGAGTGCGCCCTACTATTGGTTACTTTATAAATTATATTTGAGTCTATGAGTTTGTCAAGATCCGATTTTACCCAGTCCTTGAATTCCTCGGGGAAATCTGCGCCAAGTATATGTCCACTCAATGAAACCATAATATTCTGTTCATTATTCCTTTCAAATTCTATGTAACTTATGTTTTTAGCCCTTTTCTGTTTAGAGGTTTTATCGGAAAGAATGTATGATATACGCCTTCCTGCATCCATCTTCTCTGCTATAATCAAATTGAGTACCAAAGCAATCTACTAATAATTAACTATACTAAATAAAGATTTTTAATTAAATGATTTGGTGCATTTAACAGAGTTTAAATATTATTTAGGGAACTGTTAAATAGTCTGTTTGACTATATAAAATTATGACAGAAGTAATAATGGTGCATAAATGGAAAGATGACCAGAAGGATGCAGTAATGAAATTCACAACAACGGTTATGGATATGGCAAAATCAAAGAAATTGCCTGCAGGACTGAAACTAGAAGAACTTTACATGGGAGAGAAGGAAAATGAGGCTGTATGCAAGTGGAACGTTGACACGCTTGACCATCTGATGGAGACTGCTAAATCATTCAAGCCTACCTGGGACATACAGGCAATAGAAGTCAACCAGAAATACAAAAAAGGAATATTCTAAATTTTTTTATGTTTTAGTGGAGGAATACCCAGTTTTGCGGCATATTCCTCAACACTTTTTATCTGTTCTTTATGAAGTCCAAGAAATATTCCCTTTCCCTTGCCGCCCACATATATGTTTCCATTAAGTTTAATCAGTTTTCCCAAAGTTTGGCTTATAATTACAAGTTCATGCCCTCTGACTGGGATTGACACTATCTCGGAATTCCACTCTATTTCAGGATAATCACTGTGCCGGGGAAGTATTATCTTTTTAAATGTTGGATCTTCTATGTCTATATGTGTTATCCTGGCTCTGCCATAGCCCTTTACATGGATGAATATAACTGCATTTTCCAGCTTTGAGTTATCAATATATACTGTGCCGGATACCATTATCTTCCCTGCCATTATGTTGCTATAATGCCATGTTAATATTTAAACCGTGCAAGCTTTATGGATTATGGGAACAATAAATGATAAAAATTATTATATTATTATTGACTTATCCTCTAAGGGCTCGTAGTCTAGTGGTTATGATACCGCCCTTACAAGGCGGTGGTCACCGGTTCAAATCCGGTCGGGCCCATTTATATTTATGTGGTTAATGGCCGTCTAAACGGCTATATTGACTAACAAAACAAACAAGGGACAAGATGGAAATGGACGTAAGGTACCGCGTGATCCAAGAGCATGTCAGAAGTTACGATAAACCTTTGAAATTGAGTGCAGGTGAACGGGTGATGGTGAACCGACGGGATACGAAATGGGTCTCGTGGTTCTGGTGCACAAATCTGTTAGGTATCAGTGGCTGGGTGCCGGAAAGTATACTTGGCTATCGTGATGCGTCAAGCGCAGTAGTTACTGCCAACTATAATTCTATCGAATTAACTGTCGCAATAGGGGAAATTGTTGTTGGATTTCATATTCTTGAGGGATGGTTATGGTGCAAAAAGGTGTCGAACGAGGAAGGTTGGGTTCCCCTCGAAAATCTGTTACGTGTTCAAGATAGACTAGACTAATTTCAAACAACGTTGCTATACAACATAAAAGAATAACCAATCCTAAGTTGATGCATTTGTAGTAATAATATGAAAAATTCGCAGACTCATGGAGAGGTTTTTCGCTTAGCAACAAATAACTCAAAAAGATATCTCTTCTTGACATATCCAGCATATTTCGATTCAATGATTTCAGCTATGCAATCCAGAAGTGCTTTGCGACTTTCTTCATCCATTGCCAGAACATCGGAATAGGTTCTCAACAGCTTCTGGTACTCTGCAGTTGAGTACTGTACTTCCTGCTCATAAAACCTTGAAATTACTGTGTTGAAGTATTTTTTCATCTCTTCCTCGTATTTTCGTGCAACAACTCCAGTTGGGTCTGGAAGTTGAAAAGTATCTGGGGTGTTTGAGTCATAGCGTTTATAACAAGTTTGACTATCTATGAAGAAATTCTCTGTACCACCATTAACATGATGGGTCTCAATTATGGCTATATAACCATTCTCACGTAGGAGACGGGTGACTCTAGGAATGCGTTCATTTGGATCGATCCACTTATATGAAGTGGCAAAAACTGCAAGGTCATAGTAATTTGCTTTGTATTTCATCTTCTCGAAGTTACCGATTTTGATCCTGATGTTGGGAAATTCAGAAAGCCTGGTTGTTGCAACTCCTGCAAGGTTCGGTCCAATCTCAACGCAATCAATATTAAACCCTCTCGCAGCCAAACCCTTTGTAAGCTGTCCAGTTCCAGAACCAATTTCAAGAATTCTACTTCTTCTTTGGAGATCGCTAGCCTCTTCTAAATCATCAATCAGCGACCTGGGATACTGAGGTCTAACCAAATCATAAATTTCAGCTATTGTGTCGAATAAGACCCGTTTGTATTTATCATCTAAGTTCATATGTATTCTTCCAAATGGTGATAAGTTTTAAGCTAACTTGACTGGGTCGTCCATTCCAGAAATAGAGGGGAGTCTAGGCATTCAGTTCAACGTTTCCAATGATGTCGATGTCACGAGGAATGGGTTCTCTGTCTGATTTCATGTCATTTATATACCCCTGGATTGCCTCCTTTATGTTTGACATGGCTTCCTCAACTGTTTGACCATCTGATATGCATCCTGGTAAAGCAGGAACTGTAGCCACATATATGTTATCCTCATCTTTTTCCAGGACTACGGTAAATCTCATGTGTTTTAAAGTAGAATTTTCTTTATAACCCTTTCGGATTATTCGCTGTCATCAGAAACGAAATTGAATAATTTCAATATACTGAACGTGTCCGGTCGGGCCCATTTATAGGTATACATAAGCCCTGTTTTTAATGGAAAAGATACTAAACTCTCTGAAAATGGTTAAAATTGATAGAATAGAGAAATCCTACTGACACCAAAAAGTATTTTTCCAGATTTTATATGTTCTCGCAGTGAGCCACCTCCTGTCAAAGCATGGAGACTTCCTGTTCCACTGGCAGAACTTGCACTTGCATAGGGACTTATACTAAATCCTTTGAGTGTAGAGGTTTCATCTCTCTCAGACCTGAATCCCCGGTGTTTAACAGGTATTTATAGGAGTTAAAGCCTTATTCAAATACCTCTGCTATTCCTCTTATTACCTTTTCTAAGAATAGTATTTAAATATTTCTTCTAGAAATTCGTCCACATCGTAAATTCAATAGCTTTCCCGTAGATTGATATGTGAATCAATATATCGGCTGAATAATTTTCAATAAAAATTAATACAATCAATAGATACCAATACAGAATGCAATGGGAAAACACACTATGAAGGGATTTGACAGTTTATTATCATACAGGGATGCTATTTCATCATTTTCTACTGAAAAATGGAAATTTCCCGGTACAGTTAAAATTCCTATTGATAGGGCATTGGGAAAAATATCATCTGATAATGTTTTATCAGTAAAAAACATACCATGCCATGACAAGTCTGCAATGGACGGATATGCAGTATTATCAAAGGACACAATAAACGCATCATCCTCCAACCCTGCAAAACTCATATTGAAAGGATACACAGCCGCAGGTGATCCCCCTGGAAACGTTATATCCAGCGGTGAATGCATGGAAGTATATACAGGGTCTATTATGCCAAACGGTGCCGATGCCGTTGCAAGGGCTGAAAATGGTGAAACCATTGGAAAATATGTCTATGTTTATTCTCCTGTAAGCCATGGAAAAAATGTTTCTTATACCGGAGAGGATATAAAAAATGGCGACATAATAGTAAACAAAAACAGCATCATATACCCGCAGAATATTGCAGCCATGAAAGCCACGGGAATTCAAAGTGTAAACGTATATAAGAAAATATCAATAGGTATTATAAACACCGGAAAAGAGCTTGTGAACGGACAGATAGAAAACTCAACGGGAATGCTTTTAAGAACATTTTATGAAACTGGATATACTGAAACCATTGACGGAGGAATAGTCGATGATGACATGCCCTCCATAATTGCACAGGTTAAATCCATAATAGAAAAATGCCATATTATCATAATCACGGGAGGAAGCAGCCTTGGACGGAGGGACATGACCACAGAGGCACTTTCAAGTCAGGGCAAAATCATCTTTTCAGGCGTATCCATAAAACCCGGTCGCACAATAGCTTTGTTCAACATAAAGGATAGACCTGTGCTGTCTGTTTCCGGGCTTCCTGTCGCTGCTCTGATATCCTCCATGGTTTTTGTTAACCAGTATATAAAGAATATATATGGAATAGGATACATTCATAAAACGGTTTCAATAATGGATGAGAGCATACACAACAGGGTGGGCGTTACCACATTCCAGATTGCAGAGACATCTGGAAAAAATGGTGAATTGCATTCAGTTCCAGTAAAAACAACGGTTTCGGGCATGATTTCCGCCATGATAAGGGGGAACTCAATAATCAAAATTGATGAGGATATGGAAGGGCTGCCACAGGGTTCAACGGCCACTATTTATATTATGGGTGATATAAAATGGGATTGATATTTCATAATCTGATAAAATTTCATGATGCGGATGACATAATCAGAAAAAATATGAAAGTTCTGGAAGACTATGAGGAAATAAGGCTTTCTGAAGCATCTGGCAGAATCTCTGCTGAGGATGTATACAGCAGGAATAACCTCCCTCTGTTCTCAAGGTCTCAGGTGGACGGATACGCCATCCTTGCATCTGACATCACTGGTGCATCCTATGATCTGCCTGTAAGGCTGGAACTTGCCGGGGAAACAAACATAGGTGAGAAGGCTGTGAACTTCCCCGGACACGGAAAATGCATAAAGGTCCCCACTGGCGGTGTAATACCTGTAGGGGCAGATGCAATGGTACCATTCGAGGATACGAAGGCGGATGGCAATGAAATACTCTTTTTCAGTTCAGTAAACCGCTTCAATGAACTTTCCAATGCCGGGATAGATGTGATAAGGGGAGAAAAGATTCTTAACGCACATTCAATGGTTGATTCAAGAAATATAGCAGTACTTGCATCCACGGGAATAGGTACAATAAATGTGATAAGAAAAATTAGGATAGGCATTATTTCGACGGGAAACGAACTGTTGTATCCAGGTGATCCATACCAGGAGGGAAAAATATACGATTCAAACAGCCTTTCAATCAGTGCTGAACTCTTAAAGTATCCTGCCTTTAATGTGAAAGATTATGGCATAATTGTTGATGATCTCACCAAAATAAGGAATGCCATTGACAAATCAATAGATGAGAACGATGTTACCATTACCATAGGAAGCACATCTGCAGGAGACCATGATATGGTATATAAATTACTTGGGGAAAAAAGACCCGGAATCATTTTCCATGGTATAAGAGTGAAACCCGGAAAACCTGCAATTTTTGCCATGTCAGGGGAAAAAATAGTTTTTGGACTGCCTGGATTTCCTGTTTCATCTATGATGATTCTTCATTCACTTCTAATACCCAATCTGTTCAGGAAAACAGGTTTTGAATTTTCGGAAGTGGTAGTTGATGCAATAACTGGCGGGCGTTTTGAACTTCACGAGGGAAATACAGACCTTCTGCTGATAAAGCTTGTGAGAAATGGCAATGGCTATATGGCATACCAGGTTTTAGGGAATTCAGGTTCAATATCCAGAATAAGCAAAGCAACAGGATATTCCATTATAGATTCCAGGACATCATTCATGGACAGGGTTCAAATATTAAGGTAAGGCTATTTACTCCCAGCATACCATCCATATTGATTTTTGGGCAGTATCTTCCTGCAATGGAGAAACTTCCACATTATATTTCTTCCATTTCTACCTTTGTTGAAGGAGGGTATAATGAAATCCAGCGTTCCATGGAAAATGGAGATGCAGATGCCTATGTCTGGAACTATGAGGAAATTCCGGAATCAACTTCATAT
Source organism: Ferroplasma sp. Type II (assembly GCF_000496155.1). Lineage (NCBI taxonomy): Archaea > Methanobacteriati > Thermoplasmatota > Thermoplasmata > Thermoplasmatales > Ferroplasmaceae > Ferroplasma > Ferroplasma sp. Type II. Next base: position 54,456 of record NZ_KI542709.1, on the reverse strand, counting down.
GATTCATCAATATGCATAAAAGTGCCATATGGCATTGCATACTCAAAGGAAAATTACCGCACCATGGCAATTTCTTACCGTGGCTCTGGACTCTATGAAGAATCTTTGGAGATTTCAAAGGGTAAAGACATCACATATCTTGATCACCCCGAAATAATATGCGATTATGTAAAAAATGGAAGATGCGATGCAGGAATCACCTATAAACAATATGCAGATATGTATTCTCTGAAATTTATTGAAATGGGAAAAATAATTTTCAGGATTTACATAAACAAAAAAAGCATGAAATTTTCTGATCTTGAGAATTCGTTTAAATCAATAGCAGGTTCACAATGATTGCAATATTATTTGCCAAGGAGAGCAGAAGGCTCAAAAACAAACACAGTATGGAACTGTGCGGGGAAACCATGGTTGACCGTATAGCCAGAATACTTGTTGAATCAGGATATTTTGAAAATATCATTCTTTTCACCAGGGACTATTCACTGAAATCCAGATATGCGGTAACAGACTTTGACAGGACTGATGGCATACTCATAGACTCAATCCTATATTGCATTGGAAAATATCATGAATTTCTTGCTGTGGGTGGTGATATGCCATATATAGACAGAGATATCACAGGCAAAATTGTCAATGGATATGAAAAACACAGCATAGCATATGATTCAGAGGGTTTTTGCCAGCCTCTCTTTGCCATATATTCTATGGATATATATGAGCCATTGAAGGAATACCGTAGGGCTGGAGGAGAAAGCATAAGCAACTTCATTAGGAAATCAGATATGAAATGCATTGTAGGTCTGTCAGGAAAGCTGAAAAGCGTAAATACCGTTGAAGACCTCATGGAAGCAAGGGAAAAACTATGCATCCATTAATATACCAATGATTTTGCTAAACTCCTCCGGATATTTTATACACTCTCCAGTATAAGTTTTATTGTTTGCCTTTATTATATAATCATGGTGAATCGTTAAATAGTCTTCATTTCCCAGAACAAGAAACCCTGTAGATTTTGAATAATCCCTGAATCCCTCTATGAGGTAAATATCCACATCATTATCATTTGTTATTATGTCATCAATATCTGTTTTTCTCCTTAACATGCTGTATGTCCTGCCTGGAGCAAGACCGTATATCCTGTATGCCCCGGAATTTTCCATCTGCCACGTATCCTTATGTTCTGTGTCCAGTGATATGTTGTCATGGGGTATATTCTTGACATAGCCTATTGTCATGCTTCCAGAGAGTTGAGAAATGATGTTCGATATAATCGTGGTCTTGCCAGAAGAGGAAGATCCAAAAAAAGAAAAAATTTTCATGTTTCCTTATATTAAAGTTATATAAAATATTTTTAAAGGAACAGATGGAATCCCAGTGCAAAATTAAGTGTTGCTGCAAATGTAAGGTACATTAGCCATGTTCCAGTTACGAGTTGGAAAAATGCTTTTCCCCTTGCCCATGCGGGAGAATGGAAAAGGCTTGCCGGAATATCGTTTATGTAGACGACTGCAAGGAGGATGAATAATATCATTACTGGTATGTCATGCGCAAAACCAAAGACCACCGCACCAATTATGGAAATCCACAGAAATCCAACTGCCATATATCCATCTACTGTTGTATCAGCATTCTTGTATTTGTTGTATCCAAGTGCAAACCAGTGTACACCATAAGAGGTGAATGCAAGTCCTGCCATGTACAAAATAGGGGTAGATCTAAATGCAGGAAATATTGTAAGTCCCAGGAATATATATGTTCCTGCTAGAAATTGCATAAATCCTGGCATGAATATTCCCCATAGTCCCATTGCGTGGTTTATGTTTTCGTTGCTTTCTTTTGGAAATTTAAAAAAAACGGAACCACCAAAGACAAAATAGCCAATTCCCAGGCCGAAGAAACCAACTGCCAGCGGTGGCAAAGCTGCAGGTATCATAATTAATCACTCTATGAGACGATATAATATTATTGTTGCCTACAAAACTACATTATATCTATATACTTACATTTTGTATTTTATGCATGAATCCAAGTAAAATTCTCATTGACGGAACGCTATTCGATGTCGATAAAGATAAAACAATATTGCAGGCAATGATGGAAAATGGCATTGATATACCCCATGTATGCTATAATCCTGCTCTCGGTGCAATAGAATCATGCGATACGTGCATAGTCAAGGCAGATGGCAAATATGTCCGTGCATGTTCCACCAGGATAGAAAATAATATGAAAATTATTTTCAATGAAGAGGATGTAAAAACTAAGGAAACGGAAGCAGTAAACAGAATACTACACAACCATGACCTTTACTGCACTGTATGTGAAAACAACAACGGTGACTGTGCACTCCACAGTGCAGTGGACACACTTCAGGTCACCAGGCAGAAGTACCCTTTTTCCGGAAAGGGATACGAAGCTGATTATTCAAATCCATTTTACCGATACGACCCCGACCAGTGCATACTGTGTGGAAGATGCGTTGAGGCATGCCAGGATGTGGAGGTCAATGAAACACTTCATATTGACTGGTCATTAGAAAGGCCCAGGGTTGTGTGGGATGATAACAAGGCTATAAATGATTCGTCCTGCGTTTCATGCGGGCATTGTGTCACAGTGTGCCCTGTCAATGCACTCATGGAGAATTCTATGCTGGGGGAGGCAGGTTATTTTACATCACTCACAAAGAAGGCAAAATATAATCTTATAGAATTTGGAAAAGATCTTGAAAAACCTGTTGGCAATGGTCTTATAATGAAGATAAGCAATATTGAGGCAAAGATGAGGGAGGAACAGATAAAGAAGACAAAAACTGTATGTACATACTGTGGTGTGGGCTGTTCCTTTACCATGTGGACAAAGGGCAGAAAGATACTTAAGGTCCAGCCTGAGGTTGAATCGCCTGCCAATGGCATATCAACATGCATTAAGGGAAAATTCGGCTGGGGTTTTGTCAACAGCGATGAAAGGTTGAAATACCCGCTAATTAGAAAAAACGGAAAATTTGTCCAGGTATCATGGGATGAGGCAATTGATTTTGCCGCAAATGGACTAAAAAAAATATCAGAGAAATACGGAAACGAATCTATTATGTTCATTGCATCGTCAAAGGGCACCAATGAAGAATCCTACCTTGTCCAGAAAATGGCAAGGCAGATATTCCACAGCGACAATGTTGATAACTCATCCAGATTCTGCCAGGCACCGGCAACAACCGGTCTATGGAGAACAGTTGGATACGGTGGAGATGCAGGATCCATAGAGGATATATACAAATCTGAACTTGTGATGATAGTTGGAGCAAACACTGCAGAATCACATCCGGTTCTTGCAACAAGGGTGAAGAGGGCGCACAAGCTAAACCACCAGAAGCTCATAGTATCCGATTTGAGAAAAAATGAGATGGCTGAGAGGGCCGACATTTACATACATCCTGCTCCTGGAACGGATATAGTGTTACTATCTTCGATCACAAAGTATATCATTGACAAAGGGTGGCATGACAAAAAATTCATCGATGAAAGAGTGAACAATTTTGATGAGTACTATAAAAGCCTGAATACATTCACACTAGAAAATACGTCAAAAATTACTGGAGTTCCAGAGAAACAGATAATAGAAACTGCAGAGATGATTCACAGCGTAAAAAATATGTGTATATTGTGGGCGATGGGTATAACCCAGCATTCAGCAGGAGCAGACGAGTCCACAGCAATATCAAATCTGCTTCTTGTCACAGGAAACTATGGCAGGCCAGGAACCGGCGCATATCCACTTAGGGGCCATAACAATGTACAGGGGGCAAGTGATTTCGGTTCCATGCCCACATATTTGCCCGGATACCAGTCCATAAATGATAAGGAAGCCGTAAAAAAATTCGAGAAGGCATGGAATACAAAATTACCAACAAAACCCGGAATAGACAATGTGTCATGCATTGAAAACATTGACAATAATAAAATTAAGGCCATGTATGTGATCGGGCAGGAGATTGCATCGACTGGCCCAGATTCAAATATGATCCGTCGCTCTTTAGAAAAACTGGATTTTCTCATAGTACAGGATGTATTTTTCTCTGAAACGGCCAAATACGCTGATGTTGTATTGCCCTCCACTGTAAGCCTTGAGAAGGAGGGCACATTTGTCAATACGGAGCGGCGGATTCAGAGGCTTTACCAGGTTATGGAACCATACGGAGAAACAAAACCTGACTGGGAAATCATACAGAACATTGCCAGGGCGCTTGGATATAACTGGAACTACAGGCATCCCTCGGAGATAATGGACGAGGCAGTTTTACTTTCACCCATATTCCATGGTGTGTCCTATGAAAGATTAGAGGGTTTTAGGAGTCTTCAGTGGCCCATGAATGAGAATGGTCAGGGGTCAGAATACCTTTATGCGGACAGGTTCAATTTCCCTGATGGGAAAGCAAGGCTTTATCCTCTGTCATACAGGCCACCACTGAAAGTTTCAGAGGAATATCCACTGCACCTGAACAACGGAAGGATGCTGGAGCATTTCCATGAAGGCAACGAAACTTTCAAGACCGAGGGCATAAAGGAAAAGGTTCCAGACACGTTCCTTGAAATGTCGGAAAAACTTGCCGGAGAATATGGCATAAAAACCGGAGATTTCGTGCGCATCACATCAAAATGGGGGAGCATAAAGGTCAGGGCACTGATAACGGAAAGAGTCAGCGGAAATGAGCTTTACATGCCCATGAATGCGGCTTCTGACGCTTCAACTGTAAACCTTCTCACTTCCTATACAATGGATCCGGATACAGATACACCGGCTTACAAGGAACTGCCTGTGAAAATTAAAAAACTAAAGGAAAATGGTGGAACTCCTCTGCCCAAAAACAACTCAAGGTATGGAAATCCACATCCACAGATAGGCATAATGGTTAGCGAGAAATGGAAGAGAGATGATTACTCAAAATTAACGGATGATTAAAATGTCGAAGCCTATAGAATTTATTGAAAATGGAAAAGAAAAGGATAGCCCGGTTATAGCTGAAGAGTTTCAGGAAGGCTTCAACAACCTGTTGAAAACAATAAAAAACCTGAACGATTCAGGCTTTCTGTCTCTTTTAAATGCAATATCAGCGAATTACAAATATATAATAGACACATTTTCGGAACAGTTCAATTCCGATTCCACAAAGAAATCACTGACAAATATAATGAGTGTCTTTGATCTGCTTTCCAAGCTTGATCCCGATATGATGGTAAACCTTATGACACGGCTCGGCGATTCAATAAACAATGCCGGAAAACCCAGTGCCAGTGGACTTATGGGTCTTGTCGGGATGATGCATAGGAGCGATGTTGCAGAACCCATATCAATATTGCTGAAAATTCTAGCAGGAATGTCAGAGAAGAAATGAACGGCTACATAAAACGACATATAACCCATTTTCAATCTGGCACAATGGGGAAAATATACGATAATGTGACCTTGGAAGAACCAGTGGAAATAATATTATATGATGGTAATGAAACATATAATGTATCAGTGATTATGCGGACACCTGTGGATGATTTTGCCCTTGCAGTGGGATTCCTGTTTACAGAGGGCATAGTAAAGCCTGAGGATATTGAAGGCATAAAATATTCTGAAAGTGCAGGAATATCCGAAAAAAATAACATTGTGACCATATCTGTAAAATCATTTGATAGGCAATTGATTGGGAACCGGAATTTCTATGTGAATTCCAGCTGTGGTGTCTGTGGGAAAACCAATATAAACGATATTTACCTCAAGGCAGGGCATCTTATAGGCCACGGCAATCCAATTGATTGCAGACAACTATTGAAATTACCTGAGATCATGAGGGCAAAGCAGTCCATATTCCAGAACACGGGGGGTGTGCATGCTGCAGCAATAATGGATTATTCAGGAAATATACTGTCCATGGGCGAGGACATCGGCAGGCACAATGCAGTCGACAAGGCAATAGGAAAAATGCTTCTCAAGGGAATAGCAAGAAGTCCTGAGGCAGTTTTGCAGGTCAGTGGTAGGGCAGGTTTTGAGATAGTGCAAAAAGCTGCAATGTACGGAATTCCGATTGTAAGCTCAGTTTCTGCTCCATCCTCCCTGGCCATAGAGCTTGCGGTTGAATTCAATATGGCGCTTGTTTCATTTGTTAGGCGAAATAGCTTCAATGTATATGCTCATCCTGAAAGGATAAAAATGTAATAAATATTATAAATTATTTGAGTAATTCAGCCAGTCTTTCGTATAATGTGTCCTCGCAGGGATAATTCAGATAGTCTTCAATGAACTTTTCGGGATTGTGCTTATAATCCAGAAATCTCCATATGTACTTTTTCAACGTTGTTTCAGAATACTTATCCGGTTTTTTGTATATTATTCCTGTGGTATTCTCATGAGTGTTTATTTTTCCCCTTATACTTATATATCCTATTGCTGTGTCTATGTTGTCAGAATTTATATTGTTTTTTATGGAGTAAAGAATCTTGTATGCCAGTAGCTGTACCCTGTGATGTGATGCCTTTTCAGTGGTTTTGTCTGTTTTGTAATCAAGTATCACATACTTTTTGCCGTCGCTGAACACAGCATCAATCTTGCCATAAAACATAATTTCATCCGGTTCACTGGAAAACTCTGTAAACATCTGGTTAACCCTGGCTATGGCTGAGACCTCCGCCTCGATCTGTTCCATATTGAAACCTGTCTTTATCTGGTTCACCACCGATTCTATGTTTGAAAGTATTTTTTTATCCCTGTCCATGAGTATTTCCCTTTTTATCTCATCCTTATAGAGCGATTCGGCAAGTTCATGGGCATTGAGACCGTAATACAGTGCATCCGTTTTTTCATTGAGTTTCAGTATATTGTTTTTCAACAGCCAGAAGGGGTTGTCAAGGCTTACCAGCGAGAAGGAAAGGACATTCTTGTTCCTGAAAAATTCATAGACTATGTCCCTGAGCCATTTTTCCTTGGTTGAAAGGGTATTCATTGCGCCATTATAGTCACCGGAAACAAACTGGAAATAAGCCTCATCATATTTTTTAGTCTCAGGAATTTCCGGCCTCTCAGAAAAAGTTTCATCTGTAGAAACCTCAGAATATTCCGGTATCTGGTAGTTCCCCGCCTCTCTGTGCGTTGTGCATACCCAAAGGTTCTTTTTCGCCCTTGTGAAGGCTACAAAATCAATTCTTATGCTCTCATTTCTCAGTTCATCATCCACATTTATTTTCTTTACCTCCTCTATTATGGATGATATAATAATATCTATGTACGTGTCTGATTTTCTTGGTTTTCTAGGCAGATATACGACATTGTCAAACTCACATCCCTTAGCCTTGTGCACAGTGGTGAGGATTATTCTGGAGTCACCCGATTTCCCAGAGTTTTCGGAATATGAAAGGTCAAGGAAGTCGAAAAAATTCTCTCTTGTATATTCATGTTCCGCATCAAAAAATTCCCCTATGGAAGACTTTACCGTGGCAGCTGTGAGAAAATATTCCTTGCTTATGGAGGATGCAATAGGGAGTATCCTTTCATCAAACAGTTTCATTATACTCTCCCTTGAAAGGTTTTTACTCTTCAATGAAAAAAATGGATTTCCCCTATCAAATGAGTCTATTGTGCTTTCTTCATTTCTTATTGATTCAGCCATACTGAATGCTTCCTTCAGGGATATGCCTGAGAAAGGTGTTACGATGGCACTTATTACATCGTCAGGTATATCATAAAGGATGCCCTTAAGAAATGCTGTTATATCCTTCTTTGCCTCGTTCACACTGTGTACGTTTGAATCACTGGAATAGCTAATATTATACCTGTCCAGCATTGCAGATATTTCGTCTATCTGTGCATTGGTTCTTGCTATTATGCCTATATTCCCATCTGATTCTGGGATGCTGTTAATAATCCCCATGACAGATTCTTCTGGAGAGCCAGATTCAATGACCTTTACCTTACTGCCCCTGTCCTTGATTCCCCTAAAATTTTCCAGTTCCGGTACATCATTTTCGAATTTAAGATAATATTGCTTTGCGTACTGTAGAATTGTATCCGTGCTCCTGTAATTGGTTTTCATGTCCTCCTTTAATATTTCACTGTTTCCAATCAGTGAGTTAAAAACTGACAGTGCCCCTCCCTGGAATCCGAATATGGATTGCTTCCTGTCTCCCACTAAAAATTTTACATTTCCAGTAGACATAGCAATTCTGGATTCTATGTCGTTGACATCCTGAAGTTCATCAACAAATACATAATCATATATATTTTTGTCTTTCATTTTATGGAATTCAAACAATAAATCATTGAAATCGGGACTATTTTTATTTTCCTCATAATATTTGAATGCCTGGTAAAAGTAATCAAACAGATATTCCTCCTCATCAAGACTGATATTTTTGACTATTCCCGAATTGTATTTATTCCTTAAGGATTCCATGATTTTGTTCTTATATTCTTCAATGTCTGCTGGGCTTATCCCGAAACTTTTGATATATCTTATTGCATTTTCAAGTTTCGGTACTATGTCGCCTATAACATAGTCCCTGCTATAATTAAATGCCCTGAGGTCTCTGAGTTTTTTGTATATTAGATATCTTGCCAGGTTGTATGATACTATATCCCCGGTGGGCTTAGATGAAAAGATTTCCTGATATGCAAGTGCATGGAATGTATAAATGTTCACATCATATGCAGTTATATTTTTGTTTCCAGCATCTCTAAGTTTTTTGTCTATGCTTTCCTGAAGCTGTGCCACTGCATTATTTGTGAAAGTGATGCATAATATTTTTTCTGGCCTTATTCCCTCACTTATGAGATTAACAACCTCACTTGAAATTCTGGTGGTTTTTCCAGTTCCTGGATTGGATATAACTAATGTATCCCTGCTGATCATTTGGAATATGATTGTGTTTTATTTAATAAAGTATAAGGTTTTTGGCTTTTTTGTGGATAATATAATTAAAGTTAATATATCTAAAAATAATACCCAAGGGCAGAGGTTACCGAGTTAGGACAAAGGCGCTAGATTAAGGGTCTAGTCTCGAAGGAGTTCGCGGGTTCAAATCCCGTCCTCTGCATGATGATAAAAGTTTAATGAAATAGACAAATTCAATTTTTACCAGGTATTTTATTTATGCCAGTGATGCGTCTAAAGTTCAATAATGAGAAAGGAAAGGAAAGGAAAGAAATTAATTATCCTTAAGGAACAATATTTGGGTTCATGGACTAATAGATACATTTCGATAATTTGTTAATCATAACTCTAGATATCTCTTTTACAAGATAGTTAACAAATACATTATTATAGAACAGTTTATTGAAACTTTTAAAATCAATCGAACTAAAGTTATATTTTTATATAACTCTGGTATATTAGGTTATGAAGCTTCCCATTATTAAGCAATTAAAAAAAAGAGATCAAATAGAAACTGCCAAATTACAAGACGAATTAATATTATTACTCTATAATACAGATAATTCATTAGTAATTCATGGAGGAACATCTATCTGGAGATGTTACTCTGGTTATAGATTCTCGGAAGATATTGATTTATATTCAACAGTTTTTCCCAAACATTTAAATTATTTTAGAGACGCATTAAAATCACATGAATTGAAATTACTTAAATTAAAGGATACCGGAAATATACTATTTTCAAATATTTCCGAAAATAATACAAATGTAAAAATAGAGATAAATCATAAATGTTATCCAGAAAATCCTGTTGAAATTGAGTATGAACTTATTGACGGGAATACCCTAAATGTTCTAAGCCTATCCCCAGAAAATCTTATTATAGAAAAAATAGCAGCATATAAAAATAGAAGATTTATAAGAGATTTGTATGATATTTATATACTGATCAAACATGTTAAAGATCAGGAATTAATCAAATCAGATTTATCCAATTTTTTGAATCACCTAGAAAAACCCGTAGATGAAGATGTATTAAAAACTATAGTGTATCTGGGTCTGCCTCCGTCATATAATAAAATAGTTGAATACATCCGACAATATGTAAATTTAAGGGAGTGATATAATGAAATATGTAATGGAATTTTTCCAAAGATTTAATGATAAATACATATTTTCTGCGAATGATGTTAATAGATTTTTATCCCATAAAGGGGCAAATAAAAACTATTATAAGATATTTTTATATAATTTATCTAAATCAAATAAAATTAAGAAGATAAGATATAACTATTACAGTATGCACGATGATATTATGATAACAGGTTATTCATATTATCCGTTTTATTATGGCCTTGAAAATGCATTATCATTGTTAAAACTCTGGGAACAGGAAACAAATCCCGTAATCATTACACCATTGCATGTCAGGACAGGATTAATGCAGTTTGATGGTAGAAATTACATCGTAAGGAAAATTTCTAGGGAAATGTTTTTTGGATATGGATATGTTAAATACTTTGATTTTTATATTCCTGTATCAGACATGGAAAAAACCTTAATAGATTTCATTTATTATAATGAAAAGATTCCTGATGACATATTCAATTATTTAAGAGAAAATGCAAACAAAAAGATATTAAAATCCTACATTTCCAGGATTAATATAAAAGAAACTAAAGATAAAATTTTGAAGGTATTAAAATCTTAATATTATATTGCGTGATTTTGTTTGTGTGAGCGTAATTATCTGTAAATAGTAGTACTAATTATGCATAAGTGGCAGGGCTTGTAAGAAAAGTGGGAGTCAGAATAGTTTCTATGTTTATATACCCATTTTGAGTGATCTTATTAGTTATGGTTTCGGCGGAGAGGCGGTGTACTTCATTTACGAGGTATTAACTTATGGGCTTATGATGAAGATGGTCATAGCCATTGCGGGAAAAAATCTCTTTGCATTGTAAATAAAATTTTCATCAACGTTCCCAGTAAAATCAAGGTCATCCGAAAATCTAGCCAAATCATAAAGTTTGAAAAGGCAAATGCCACCTTTGAATACTATTCTGGAGGATTCCTAATAACCCAAAAATGGGATCTTTTAATTCATTGACTCTTGATTGAAAAAGCCGTATCCATCTGTGTTAGCGGAGACCTATCAAGTTAGAGTTCTCTAAGAAACCGAGGTTTTTAGAAATCGTCTCTGTTATTATTTCTGGATATAAACAATAGTAATAAATCCTGAAAATAATCTTTCTCCATAAACCCTATATTTTTTAGGCCTTTGGAAATACCCCCTCTTTTTAGTTCTTCTACTGAAATCGTTGTCTCACCATCCAATTATTTTTTTTAACTTCATAATATGTATATGCAATATTCCGGTCATTTCCTAGAAAATCCCTTAAAATTTCTGATTCAATTTCATTCATTTCAAGTAGATAGCCAGTTATCCTGGATACCTTTTTTCCCGATCTAACCGCATATCTCTCAAGTTTACTGATATCACAAATTTTTATTGCATTGTTTAATTCATCTAATGGAGTATTTCCTTTTATTATGGAATCTATAACAGCCTTTTCAGGCTCAGCAATGAATATATCGAAGCCGTTATACCTGTCCCTTTTATATCCATATAAATCACTTATTTTTATAAGTTCTATGTCATTTAGTGACCTGTTTTTAAATGTGGCCACCATAATCCTGAATGGTAACTGTGTTGTTATACCATAATATTGGAATGCAGAGGAAAATGACAAATAGGATGGATAGTAAATATTAGTTGCATATATCATTGGGTCATTATAAAAACTATATATTCCATTGGCTATTTCAAATAAAGTATTGTTTTTTCTTAATCGGTGCACAAATAATTTCGCATAACTATATGAATTGAAATATTTAGACACAATATTAAGATTGAACGCAGGTAATTTTTTAAGATCATTTATTACATTAGTTATCTTGTATATATTTTATAATGTTATCATCATTGATAACATTTTCTATTTATTTAATCGCATTGATATTGGATTGATATCGAGTAAAACAAATAATTTTTATGAAATCTAAAAATTAGATCAGATATTAATTAATATCTATAATATCTGTAAAGCAATGCTTTTCCAGCATAAACCTACTTCTTATAAAATAATTAATATGTTATCATTCCTTTTAAATCAATTTATTTTGCAATTTTCCTTAAATTTATTATTGACTGCGGCAATAACATTTATTGATTTATCCTGAACTCTCTACTTTTACCACCATGATGCAGAGTTCAGAATATAATATAAATCGAACACATTTCGGAATTTTATTCAAGAATAAAAAGGATATTGGCAACATGAATATCTATGATTATTGTTGATTATAAACTAAAGGTTTTTCTTTCAATATTATTATTTTTGATAGGTCTTTTTGTTTTATCTAAGATTTGAAACATCTTCAGAACGTTTTCATTCTCGTTTACTTCTTTTACAATTTTATTGCATAAGGATTTGTTTTTTTTATATTGGGAAGCAAAAGAATGTGTTATGCCAATTACATTAGCAAAATCAATTTGTATATTATTATTATCATTACTATTTATAATTTTGAATAAATTATCAGCACTCGTTCTATAGGCAGGATACTTGGAAATTAAATCACATAATTTAATTATCTTCATATTCTTCATAGAATAGAATAACAATTTAACATATAAATATATTTTATATATTAGTTAACAAGCACCTGTTAATTATGTCATTATATGTAATAATTTATTGAAATTGATGTAGGATATCATTTTATAACCATCAATTTTCTTATTTTTCCATATACTCTATCTGATGCTGACACCAGTATCTGTTTATTTTCCATTTCACCAGATAGTGCCATTGCCATGGATGATACATTGTTTATGTTTTCCATTCTGCCTCTGTAATGTACCTTCGCATAATTTTTTATCCTGGTGCTGCCAGCAAAATATAATGGGGGGACAATATCCACAATATATTCATGTTCCGGTAAATCACCCAAAAGAGATTTTATTTCCACTATTCTTTCTACAGTATAATTCCCCCTGTATGCCACCTTGAACAGGTTCCTGTTCATAACCCTTTTAACCAGTTCTGATGATTTTCCATTTAGGAGTTTTTCAATGAACTGGAAATCGGTCATTTTCATGTCATCCACGTTCTTTTTATCGTTGTCTAGATATGCATATCCCAGCATTCTCTGTGCTATCCTGCAGGTTTTATGGAAGTAAACCGTATTATACATCAATATTCTTGTAATAATTATGGACTCTATGGTTGGTATGGATTTTTCAACTCCCACAAGGTCTGAACCATTTACCATTAGTGTGTTGAAAAGCCTCTTATAGTCGATTTGCCCCATTGTAACACCACAGAATAATGCATCTCTTCTGAGATAATCAATCTCATCCACATCAATTGGTCCGCTTATCATCGTGGAAAATAATGGATATTTTTTCGACGAACCAGTAGCCACATCAGCTATGTCAGATGGACTGTAACCGTATTTTTCCAATATATCTGGAATAGTACTATCATCATATGGATTCTCTCCCAGTATAATCTTTCTCGTCAAATCCTCGTGGACAACTTTGTAAAGGCCGTAAAACTCATTTTCGAGTCCATGGCTGAATGGCATATGCCCTATATCGTGCAGAAGCGCTGCAATGGATGGTATCTCATCTTTTATCTCCAGTGCCTCGGAAAGTTCGTGTGCCATAAACATGGTGCCTAAGGAATGCTCGAATCTTGAATGGTTTGCACCGGGAAATACAAGGTTGCAGAGCCCAAGTTGCTTTATATATCTAAGTCTTTGAAAATACTGTGAATCCACAATTTCGCTGAACAGCCCGTCAATTTTTACTGGTCCGTTAACCGGATCCTGAATGATTTTATACATAAATAATCATAATACTGGACACATCTGGTTCGGTCCAGGTGTTTTGGTAGCGTCCTCCACTTCCTCTCCTCCCCGCACCCTCTCAGCATCGATGGTTCGGAATACCAGTGTTCCCTTCCGGGCCTAGTGGGGTTTTCCCGACAAATTGCATATATATCATCCTTTGAGGTTATATATGCAAACCCCCGATCCAAAAGGACAGAGACTCTACGATTCCATGGAGACTGCCAAAGGCCTGGTTGCCCTCGCCAGACAGTCGCCCCCGCATTTCGGCACGGGTCACAGGGAGTGCCTAGCTCCCCGGTCTAGTCCAGTACTACTCAAATGTACACATGTTAAAAAAATTTTGCTATTTTTCTAAATATTCTATTGCTCTTCTATAGTCTTCCGAAAAATTAAGGTTAAAGAAATCTTCTCTTTCGATTTTTATATTCCTGTAAGGAAGGTTTTCATTGCCCGGATTTTTGAAGAATATGGATATTCCGGATAATTTATTATTTACCATCAGGGTCACTATCCCAGTTTCCAGAGAAATACTTTGTTCTATGAAATTTTCAATCATTTCTGGAGAAAATATAACATCAGCTGGAACTACAAGAACGGGTAATGAGCACATACCTACGGCAAAACTAAGATCCTCAGCATAACTCCCCTTTCCCATGACAATTCGTACCTCTGGGTATTCATGGAGAAATAATGTATTTTCACTTATACAGAGGCTAATCCTAAAATTCTGGCTATGGAGTATCCTTACAACCCTGTCTATAATTTTTTCTCCATTTATTTCAAGGAGCATTTTTTTACTTGTACCCATCCTACTCCCCGTTCCTCCTGCCATTATAACTGTATCCACGACCTTACATTATATGTACATAATTTAATTTTTTCATGGCTCAATTAGAAATACAGTTACAAAAATTTCCTGTAAAATCAGTCATGATATAGAATATTAAATATCCAGAGAAAATTATACTGATTGTAAAAATCGGTAAATTTTACCTGCATGAAAATCCATTGAATCCCATATTAAAAGATAGCACAAATATTATAACCAATTTATCCATCAATTATCATAGAAAATTTATAATCCATATTCATTATAAGGTTGCATGAAAGAATATTATCTAGAGGGTGAAGAAAAGTTTGGATTTTTTACAGCATCATTTTACAATCTTATGGCCTGGAGGTTTATTAAGAAACTCTATAATTATGCTCTTGAAGAAATGAATGATATGAAACCTTCATCAATACTGGATCTAGGTGCTGGCCCCGGGAGGCTCTCTGTAATGGTTTCCCAGAAATTTCCAGATGCCAAATTTTTTGCAATCGACCCTTCCAGGTATATGGTGAAGGCAGAACAAAAGAACTTTGCAAAGGCAAATATAAAGGCCCAGTGCCAGCTTGGAAGCAGCAGGGATATACCCTTCGGAAACAATTTTGACCTCATATATACAACACTATCATTCCACCACTGGCAGGACAGGGACAATAATATTAAATACATACTTTCAAAACTAAATACCAACGGGGCATTCCTTATAATAGAATTCATGCAGGAATATTACAAATCTCCAGTATCACAGCATAGAAAGCATTCTATTTCAAAGCAGTATGCAGAATCCCTTAATTTCGATGGATATGAAAGAAAAATAAACATTTCTGGAGAACTTATTTCCCTTAAATTCAGAAAAATATCCTGATCAGCTGTGTGCTTGCTCCAGCTTTTTTATTAATTCATCAGCTTTTCTCTCTATATCAGGTGTCATTGATAATGTATCGGGCCATGGCCTGTTGTAATTTTCTGCTGGAGATTTTTTCGTTGCATCTATACCCATCTTTGAACCTAAATTAAAAAGCCTCGCAGGGTGGTCCAGGGAATCTGTTGGTGTATTGGGAATCATGAAAACATCGTTAACCGGATCAATGCGTGTGGTCATTGCCCACATAACTTGTTTCATATCATGGACATCAATATCATCATCTACAACTACCACAATTTTTGTGAACATCATCTGCCCTGTTCCCCATATGGCAAACATTACCTTCTTTGCCTGCCCTGGATACCTTTTCTTTATGGAAACTACAATCATATTGCTTACTACTGTTTCCTCCGGTATGTTCATATCCACTATTTCGGGTATCTGTATCTGTATTAATGGAAGAAACATCTTTTCTATGGCTTTTCCTATCCTTACATCCTCATGCCACAGTTTTCCCACTATGGTCGTAGCATAAATGGGATTGATTTTCTGTATAACTTTCTTGATATGAAATACCGGAAAAGCTTCCTCAAGGGAATAATATCCTGTATGGTCTCCGAAGGGGCCTTCAATTCTGGTTTCCGAGGGGTCAATGTATCCCTCAAGAACTATCTGTGAGCTTCTTGGGTACTCAAGGTTAACTGTTTCACCCTTGATGAGTTCAAGATGTTTCTTTGCAAGAATTCCCCTGAATGAAAATTCATCAATGCCATTTGGCAATGGAGCTATGGATGAAAAAAAGGTCAGTGGGTCCACACCAATGGCCACAGCAACATCCATTATTTTTCCTTCCTGTTTGTATTTATCCATATGCTCAGCGCCACCTTTGTGTATATGCCAGTGCATTCCCACTGTTTCATCATCATATACCTGCATCCTGTATGTTCCTACATTTCTGGTACCTGTATCAGGATCCTTTGTTATGACAACGGGCATTGTAATATACCTCCCTCCATCCGCAGGCCAGTTCTTTGTTATGGGGTAGCTAGACAGATGGGGTTCCACAACCTCAAATTCAGAGTTTTTCCTGCTGTACACCTTTGGCTTTATCCCGCTCATTTCCTTGAGCATTTCCAGGCCCCGGGATATCATGGATTCTGTGTCATCTGGAATGCGTACTATATTCTTCAATTTAAGCCCTATATTGTATGGAGTATCACCAAGAATAGCCTCTATTTTTTTGTCCGAAGAAAATATATTGCCTATTACCGGCATGCTTGACCCTTTCACATTATTGAACAGCATGGTTCTTTTCTTTCCTATACGCTCCTCTTCGCTAAGTATGTATGTTAATTCCAGTTCCGGATCAACTTCCTCGTTAATTCTTACCAGGTCGTTATTGTTTTCCTGGTATTTTATAAACTCGTTCAGGTCCTCAAAAGTCATAGCTAATAATAACCTGATTAAATATAATTTTTATCTAATGAAATGAATTCTTGGTTCTATTACAGATTCATAGAATTCCATTATTGACATTATTATAAACAGTATGCCTGTTATTAGAGCGAATATCCCTGCTATTATAAGTAAGCCGGATATGGAATCTCCCAGTGCAGCTGGCATGTGGGCCACATTGAAGGAAGCCATGGATGCCCCTGTTATAAGCAATCCTATGCCGAAGATAAATATTCCAAAAGGCTTTGCTGAACTTGATATAAAGTCCGATATCATTGCAGTTGGCTTGAATATGAACGTCAGGACAAGAAGGATTTCCATGGCTACGAATGCCTGTGCCCATAGGGCGGAGTTAAGGTATGACGTTCCAAAAACGTAGATATATGGTGCAAGTGGATAACCCACCATGCCTATATATACAAGCATTGCTGCTATTATTATCATTATCCTTGAAAGAAGTTCATCATTCTTGAAGAAATAGTACATATAACCGAATGCGAGACCAACAAAGCCTATTATAGCAGGAAAAATATTGGAACCTGTGCTTATTTCCAGTATGATCTCGGAAAAAAAGAGAAGGAAAAAAAGGACAAGTGACATGAATATAAATCGATCAGTAATATCAAACTTACCAGACTGGTAAATGCTGAATATTATTGATCCATAGAAAATGTCGAACATGATTACTAATAAAATTCCTATTTTGTATAAAACACTGAAATGTGCCGTTATTGTATATATGCTATTTACAAGGGAAGCAGCGATGAAGAATACCACTGAAACGATTAAAAGGAGTCTTGATATGCCATTTATTCGATCCCTGGAATTGCCGCCGTAATATGAACGTTCTGACATGTAAGGATTAACCAAAATTAGCTATTTAGTTTTTTCTGCTTTCCATTCAGTGATTCAATAGCGTCCAGTGGAGCCATCATGGCTTTTCCCTTTTCAGTTAAGGTATATATGACACGTAGAGGCTTCATTGATACAAAATTCTTATTGATTATCCCGTCCTCAGAGAGAATCCGTAATGCCTCTGTGAGAGCCTTGGGCGTAATATTTTCTATGGAATTGTATATTTCGTTGTATCCCGAACTCCCATTCATGGAGAGATACTTTATTATCAGGGGTTCCCATTTTCCCCTGAGTGGTTTTAAGGCAATGCTTAGCGGGCAATCATCTGTCCTCATGTTTTTCCCTCTGCTGATATCTTGTTACCATCCCATCTTCCAGTATATCCATGCTTGCCCTATAGTCTTTGCCAGCAATGGCAAAAGCTACTCTGGCAGTCCATTTTTTCAAACCTGAATAATAGAAAATATCTTCTGTCTCTATCGTCTCAGGAGAAATATTTTCCATTTTTGTGATCTGGTCTGTGATGATCTGCTTTAAATCTTCCATTTTGTCAATGGTTAATTTAAATTGTATGCTCAATAATGCATACTCTTATTATAATACTTTTTGAACGATTAAGCAACAATATGGATAAGTGTTTTATATTTTTCACTCATCTATAAAGATGGAAGACCGTGAAAAAGCTGCTGCTTTTGTCAGGAAATACATATCCGGCAACTATTCCGGTGTGGAAAATATGCACATAAGGGAAATGAAATATGATACATATACCGGAAACTGGACTGTACATACAAGTTTTAATGATATAAACAGGAGCTACGAGATCGCAATATTGTTCAAGGATAATAAAATTATATTTGTTAAAGAATTTGTGTAGAATAATTTTTAGCAGGTTTTTTCCTCAGAGCTTCAACAAAGATTCTTCTGATAGTACATTTTCTTGCCAGAATTAATTGAAATATTGATCAGGATTTCTCTATCATCTTCACATTTCAACTGAAGAAAATAGTAGTGTTGTGTCTCAACGCTTTGGCATGATGTATTTAGCTCACATCTAGAACTATGTAGTTATCAATAATTTGTATTAATTTTATATATTCAACAGCAAGCCATCGGCGAGATTTGAACTCGCGACCTGCTGATTACGAATCAGCCACTCTTCCTGCTGAGCTACGATGGCTTAAGGTAAATAGCAATTCCTGATGGGATTTTTGGATAAAAATATGTTGATTTCTGTGGGAATATTACTCCCTCGAGGGTCATTTTCAGAAATACATCCTTCTGCCATGGTGGAATTATTATAGCAAAGTCACATTCATGCATATCCACTGCATTTATGGCGTCTGTGGTGTTGTATATATATCCTACTTTAGTCTCAATGTCATTTTTGTTTATACCCAGTGCATCCACAAACAAAATCTGGTTTATTATTTCTGTTGAAATTGGATATTTAGTACCAAATGTCTCATCTATTACGAATTTCTTGGGAACTAACCTGTAAAATACGCCCTTGCTATATACCCTTAAATCATTGTCTTCCACAATTGCCCGTTCTACTGTGACATCAAACAGATTCCTGATTTTTGGAAGATTTTCCTCAAAGTTTATTCTGTATACAAGTCTGTCAACACCACCGATCATTAACCCGTTATCGTAGATTGATGTTATATAGGACATTGCATAATTCCAGAAACTGTCTCCAGTTTCTTGTTTTATATCCTTTATTGCCTGTGTCCGGTGATGTCCGTCTGCAACTATTCCCTGGTCATTCCTTACAGCTTCCCGCAATTTAGCTATCTTATCAGGGTCTTCGAGAAAATACACATGGTTTTCTACTCCACTTGGTTCCTCAAATTTGAATCTTTCTTCAAGGCTGTTAGCATATCTTCTTACAATTTTGTCAAACCCATTGTTAGGTACAACAATAAATATAGGCTCAGGTTCTCCGTTGAGTTCTCTCATTACCGTTTTTCTTTCCATAACCTGTTTTTCAAATGTGTTTTCATGAACCTTTAACATGCTGTCAATTTCTGTGAGGGATATGATTCCATATCTTGTGGTTGCCTCTTTGTTAATATAAAATACCTGTTTCAATATAATTATAATATCCTTATTATACTGGTAAATGACATTTTCAGCGATCCATTTCTGAATTAGCTTTTCCTGGCTCATGCCATTATTCCTGTATTCTGGAAGACTAAGTGCAGTGATATTAAATTTTGAAGAACGTAATTTCTTTTCCTGCTCAACCGTTATTGTATCAAAGGGTGGTGAAACATAATCACTTATGTCACCGGTAAATAAATATGGTTTGAATTCTTTTATATTCATCTAACTCCCCTCCAAGGAGACCATATGCGATAGCGTGGGAAAGAATTGGGTAGTGAACCCCAGTCCCTTGCCGTATTTTACCAACTTTACCTTCTTTATGTTAACATCCATCTTCTTTTCACCATTCCTTATTATTACATAATTTCCATAACTATGAACCCCAACAACGCCGTATCTGCTCTCCCCGAATTCCACTACATCACCGGGTTGTAAGGGGTATCTTCTCCTTCTTATTGATGGCCTGAATCCCTTTCTGTTTATTTGAAGGGAACGGTTATTTCTCCTTCTCTGTGTTACATTAAAAACAGTGGATCTTGCCTGCGTGGTTCCTCCAGCAATCACAAATGCATCGTTGGCATGGCTCTTATCCAGCCCAGGGGAAATACGGTTCTTCTTTGTGATGTACCCGAATGTATGTATTGCTTCCGTAAGCTGAGTGAGCTTCCACCTTACGGTGTTCATGAATGCTGCATCTCTCAATGGCATCGATGCCGTTTTTCTCACTTCAGGATATCCAAACTCTTCTGCGGTAAGGTTGTTCTTCTTCTGGTTGCATTCATGGCATGAGATGGCAAGGTTGTCTACTGTATTGGAACCGCCTCTGGATTTAGGTGTGAGATGCTCAATCTCCAGGGGTACATTGGTCTTTCCACAGTACACACACTTTCTATGGAACTTTTCAAGGAGGTATTCCCTGATTTCATATCCCTGAAGTTCTCCCTGCTGGTATTCTATCCCACTTATCTCAGGATTCTTCATCTTCTGCTGATCGAATGAAGCAACCTCAATAATAACCTTGGATACGGGAAGGATCCTCTTCAGTTTCTCAATCAGTCTTATGTGCGTCTGTAGTTTGTGATCTATGCTGGGCGCAAACCATCCCTCCCTGTTGTTCCCCCGGTTCATAAACCGTGGTTGCCTGTACCACAGCCTGTTTCTCCTGTTCCTGCGGTACATGGATTTCTCCACGTTCAGTTTCGGTATATCCGTTCTCATGACAGCTTCTCCAGAGATCAATTCTCTTTTTTCTGTGACTGCAGAGAATCCAATGTGCTTATATCCTGCATCTATACCTAATGTTACTGGCTGCTTTGTCTCTCCAGTTGCATAGAGGAGCTGAATAGTGAATGGATTGGAACTGATCACTCTTGTCTTATCCCATTTTAAAAGTCTTCTCGCCTTTCCTGGTGATGTTGGCATTAATGATTCATTGCGCATGTTTATGACGGGAACCCTCAGGTCCTGTCCAGTCATGCCTGACTGTAGGTCCACATCGGGGTTGTTAGAAGGGGTTTTTAAACCATGCACACTGAGAGTTTCCTCTCTGTTTAATGCATGATCACAGTTGCCACGGACTTGTGGAGCATCCGCAGGTGTGTATGTATCTCTCCTATCTAACTTCTGCTTCTCTTTCATATGTTTCTCCATGTTTTTAAAGCCCCCTAATCAACTCTTGCGTTGTCCCTCACGGGACATGCCCCCTGCGTGAGCTAGGGTAGTTGACCAGCAGACTTTTCAGTTTTTCAAGGTTTTCAGCATAGTGCTCATCTCCACCTGGAGTTTCCATAATCATGGGTATATTATTGAATAACCTGTCATTTATTATATTTGCAAATCCCGTATCTCCTATATACCCCATACCAATGTTTTCATGTCTGTCCTTCTTGGTTCCCAAACCGAACATTGAGTCATTTATATGCATAGCACCTATATGATCAATAATACCATTTGACTTCATTGTTTCAATGTTTTCTTCATATTTATCCTTTATATCGTAACCTTTAGCAAACAAATGGCATGTATCCAGGCATAAACCGATTTTGTTTTTTGACAAATCCATCATTTTAGCCATTTCTTCTATTGTTGCTGGAACAGTACTTCCCTTGCCGGATGAATTTTCTATGAGTAACGTCACATTTCCCGTTTCAATGGAATTCATTAATTCCATTATGGAATCCATGGCCCTTTCTCTGTCTTGGTTAGAACCAGGATGCAGTACAAGTTTTTCAATTCCCAGACTGTTGCATGCCCGTACTTCATATTTCAGGTCCTCGATGGACTTTTGCACAAGTTCCCGGTTATCTGATCCCAAATTCAAAAGGTACGTTGCATGCACAACCGGAGTTTTCAGATTAAACTTTTCAACCTCTCCTCTGAAATTTTTAGATTCCTCCTCAGTGATTTCCTTATACTTCCACTGTAGGTTACTTTTTACAAATATCTGGAATGTGTTGAACCCAAAACTGGCAGCGCGTTTCGGGGCAAGATCAACGCCTCCTGCAATGGAGACATGTCCTCCAACCAGTTTGTTGGTTTCACTGAAATCACATTTTGATATCATCATTCATCATCATATTGATAAATTGCAGTACATGCAATGAAAGTATTGGATTATCAGTGTAGCCGCATGCATCAAGGTCAGCGCCTGCAAGCATTGCACGTGAATCGTCGCTTGCCACATCTGTTGCTATAAGCCCCTCTTTTCTGTATACTATTGTATTGTGTGGCACCCTTTTGTTGGGTGGTGTAATAAAAACTACCTTTACACCTCTTTTCAGAGCATTGTCAATATTCTTCTTCAGTTCGCTTCTGATTTCCCTGATTCTTGGTGTTGCTATAAGAATTTCCCTTTCCGTCAAATCGAACATTTCAGCCATTTTATTCATTACCTTGGATCGTCCATAAATAGTGAATACAAGCTGCGGGTCTCCTTTGGATGGAAGTACATCCTGGAGTTCCCTTAAATCATCAAATAACTTATTTACATCGTTGATAAAATTCTCCCTTATCTTGCCCATATCCTCCGGTTTGAACATTCTGGGCCTACCCTCAGTTTCTCTTGCAAATCCCCTGGAAACAAGGGATTCCATAACCTTGTAGGCTGATGTTCTCGGGATCCCGGCCGTGTCCGCAATAGTATCAGCGTTTGCCACACCATGATACACTAGTGAGGCAAAAGCCTGGGCTTCATATGACGAAAGTCCAAGGATTTTAAGCATATTTGCAGTTTTCATAATATGTTCTGGATTAGCTTCCATAACTAATAAATGCATTATTAATTTAAAACATTTTCCTTTTTCCACTAACTTACAGCAAAATTTGTTAAAAAAATTAATAATGAAATTCAATTCCTAAACTGAAAATCAACGGTGCCGTATTCTAAACATGCAGGAGATATTCAGTAGATTCCAGCATGTACTGCAGGAGATATATATCAGTTCAGTAGTTGTTGCTTTGACATGAACCATCGTGTCCATTTTATTATGAACTTGTAAAATATTGTATCTAAAGCAATTTGTATATAATTTGCATGTAATTTGTATATAATCTACCAGAAGAAATTAATAATATGACCTATTTATTAAAAATATGGCAAACAAGGTAATTGATGTACTAAGATGGCTTGGTATATTTGGTGCTTCAATATGGGCCGGAATACACATGACATTGCTAGGATTAACACTACCCTATATAGTTAAAGCTTTTTTCGGCTTTGTAATTGCAATTTCAATAGTTGTGGCAATGATATATGTTAGTAATAAAAGGGAATTCTATCTGCCTGCCTTTATTTTTTATATACTGAATACAATACTATTGCTTGAATCCAGGTTAGCTCCAGCACCACTTTTCAATAAGAAACTTCCGTGGACAGCATCTGCTGTAGATGCTATAATACTGGATTTTATAATGATAATAATATCAGGAATATTATATATCAAAATAAAACAATCAAAATAATTATAAATTATACCATGACTGTTCAAGGAATAAAGATACGTTGATTATATGAACACTTTCACCTGTTAACTTTTGTTAGGCTGGACTTAATTATCGTTAATAGCTTCCTGTAGACTGGGGCTCTTGGGTTAACCTTAATGGCCTGCTCGGCAGATTTTTGAGCCTCATCTAGGTTTCCCACTAAAAAAAATGCTTTTGCTTTAGAATAAAATAGAAAAGCGTCTCGGCAGCCCATGCTCTCAGCTTTTTGGAAAGCAACTAAAGCTTCCGTTGGATTACCGGTCTTCCTAAGGGAACTTCCCAGGAATAAATAGGCATTTATTAGTAGTGGCCGTTCAATTTCAAGGCTAATAGCCTTCTTATAACAAGGAATCGCATCACCTTCTTTTGATCTGTTATCGAGTGTTATTGCGAGGTAGTACCAGCCAAATGGATCTTTTGGATTCTTATCCACATAGGAAGAAAAAACACGTGTGGCCTGTCCAAGTTTCCCCTCTTTTCTTAGTTCAATGCCTGTTCTTAATTCTGGAGTATCCATTTCACCTATTATCGCCTTTAATTTAGCATTCTCTTTTAGTAGGGTTTTATCAGGGGCCTTTCCAGCAAGCCCATTTCTTCCACCCTCAAGAAACTGTTTTTTCCATCTATAAAACATTGATACTGCTATTCCATGTTCCCTGCATATTGATTCTATTGTAATACTAGGGTTCTGGAATGATTCCATTATTATATTGTATTTCTCCTCTCCAGTGTATTTTTTTCCTGACATTTATATCCCTCACTTGAATGTTTATATAAATCATATGTTATATATATCTTTCCCGTTTTTAACCTTAAACTATTCATAACCAGCAAATATCGCATTCTTTTCCATGGTGGATAAATGTTCATACATCCGCTCCTGGTTGATTTCAAGTGATTGCAACGGTATCTTTCATTAACGTTTCTGAATTAATACAATTTCAGGGTTTCTCTGGAATCGGAATCATCCGAATCCATGATTTAATAGATAAAAAATTTAAGTCATGAAAGACTATTATAAATATGAACTACATAGAATCACATTTCGAGAACATGCTGTCAGGTAAAAAGGTTATAGTAGCAAGTTCTGCAAGTATATCAATATACAGGATTCCCGACCTGATCCGGGATCTTAAGCGTGAGGGGGCATCAGTGATATCCGCAATGAGCCCGTCCGCTGTGTCCATGATCGGGAAAACTATTATGGAATGGGCAACTGGAAATCCTGTGCTAACAGAAATAACAGGAAACATAGAGCATATATCAATGTTTGATGACAATACAATACTTCTGGTTGCTCCTGCATCCTATAATACCATAGGGAAGATGGCAAATGGGATATCAGATAATATTCCATCATTATTCTTTTCCTATGCACTGGGCCATGGGAACAGCATAGTTGTTGTACCTGCCATGCACCGGGATATGATGGAGAATCCAGTAAATAAGGAGAATATTGAAAAATTGAAAAAGCATGGTGTACTGGTTGTTGATCCTGAATATGATGATACCAAAGCGAAGATAGCCGACAACGATAGGATAATAGACTATCTATGCAGATCGGTTTTTGGTAATGAGCTCAGGGGAAAGAATGTATTGATAATTGCAGGTAGAAGTGAATTGCCCATAGATCCCGTCAGGGTTATAACCAACAGGTCATCAGGATACACCGGCTACTGGCTGGCAAGAAACGCATTTAGACTGGGAGCCTCAATAATTACATATGTGGGAAATTCAGAATATGATATTCCGGGTTATGTGACATATATGGAAAAATACAATTTAAGGGAGATAATTATAGAAATAAATACATACATTACTGTAAACAAATATGATTACATAATAATGCCCATGGCATTGATGGATTTTGATCTCAAAGAAAGCAAAAAAAAGCTTGATAGTAATTCTGAACACGATCTCACTTTAACACCCAGGCCAAAGGTCAGAGACAGGATAAGGCAGATGGCACCTGGTGCAGTACTGGTACTGTTCAATCTGGAAAGCGGGAAAACCTACAACAGCAAGAAATTTGAAAAATCAGATCCGGACATGGTATTGCTCAACAGCTTTGATAAAACACCATTTGGCGACACAAAAAACGATTATACAATAATTTCAAGGAATAAAACGGATGAAATCAAAAAGATTGACAAGGCAGGAATATCCCTTGAAATTTACCGCAGGATAAAGGATATAAAAAGAGACCCGGGGGAACTGGGGATGAACTCCCTCACACTCTAAATTTTAAAATTATATGGGAAAAATTAAATTAGAAGTGTTGATATTATACCATGCCTTTCATTATATTCATAGATTTTGATTATTTTTATGCACAGGTAGAGGAGATAATGAATCCTGCCATTAAGGACAAACCTGTTGTGGTTTGTGTTTACTCTGGAAGAACTGAAAACAGTGGGGCTGTTGCAACATCAAATTACCTGGCCAGGTCCATAGGAATTAAATCAGGCATGCCGCTACCACAGGCAATGAAAATAGGAAAGGATCGAGCTGTATTTATACCCATAAGAAAGGATTTTTACAAGGAATTCTCCGACAGGGTTATGAATACCATATCAACATATTCGGATAAAATAGAAATCGCAAGCATTGATGAAGCATACATAGATGTTACAGAAGAATGCAGTACATTTCAGAAGGCAGTTGAACTTGGTAAGGAAATTAAGGAGGCAATTTTCAGGGAACACGGAATGAAGGCTTCCCTGGGCATATCAATCAATAAGGTTATAGCAAAGATATTGGGCGATATGGCAAAGCCGGATGGAATAAAATACATAGACGAATTCCAGGTGGATGGGTTTCTGAATAACTTAGAGGTAAAGAAAATACCTGGTGTCGGGACTGTTCTTTCAACCAAACTTAAGGATGCCGGAATAGTATACATAAAAGATATTCTGAATAGGGATCCCAGGGCAATGATTGACATTTTAGGGAATGCGAAATATACTTATCTGGTTGAAATAGCAGAAAACCGGTACAATAAGCCTGTGGAAGAAAGGATAAGGAAAAACTTTGGGCGTTATATAACATTGCCAGAAAATACACGAGACAAATTCATAATTATGCCCATTGTCAGGAAAGCCGTGGATTCAGCATATGGGAAGGCTCCCGGAATTCCTGGTGAAATATCTGCCATAGGAATAATGGAAGATCTTGATATTGTTTCCAGATCAATTACCGGAGGCAGGATAAATAAAAACAGCGCATATGAAATTGCTGAAAGCCTCATGGAAAAAATTCTGGATTCCGATCAGAGAAAATTAAGGCGGATAGGAATAAGAATCGGCAAGATTACTTCAAATGAAAGCCTTGATGATTTTTTTGGCACATAATGGTGAGTCAGATGCAGGAAAACTGGAGTCCGGGAAGGTACATAAACATATATAAAATGGATTTGGACAGGCACAACAGGGACTGCCTGTTCAGGCGTTTGAAATCACTTGATCCCTCTGTATACGACCTAAGAATAGAGGAACACGGTGTAGAACTCTCCTATTTTATACGAATAAACAGCATTACGGCATCAATTATGGGAAAAAATTTCTTTACATTCAGCATAAATTATATACAAAATGTACAGTCATTTCCATATGCCATATATCTCATAAAAGAGAATCGTTACTGGGAGGCCCATGAAGTACTGGAAAATAACTGGAGAAACAGCACTGGAATAGAAAAAACAACGTATCAGTACATAATACTCATGTGTGCAGCGGGAGTCCACATGCAGCGTGGTCATGATACCGTATGCAAAAACATAGTTACAAGGGCAGATGGAATGAAAACGCTGGACCTCATTGAAAACCTGAATATTTCTAGAATAAAAAGTGAAAAAAATAAGAATCCATATTCTGAATTAAGCACCATAATTTCCAGTGAGCTACCTCATGCTAAAGGATAGGATCTTCCGGTTTCACTGACAGAACTTACATATGCACATATATTAAATTCTTTGAGCGTAGAGGCTTCATCTCCACCAGTTCTGAATTCCCATTGCTCAACTGGTATTTGTAAGATTTTACCTCTGATTCAAGTACCCCGGCAATTCCTATTGTTAATATTATCATATAAAAATAGTATTTAGACGTTCTATTTCCAATATTTATGCACATTGTAAACCCAGTGGTTTTTCCTGTAAATTGATGTGTAAAACAATACAAAACTTTTAAATTTAATTTATTAATTAACTATTGTTTCACCGAAACTCTTTGAAACATGGGAGTACTTTTCCCGCTGCAGTGACCCGACTGCCAAAGTGATTAAAAATGATGCAATCGGAAGATAAAAAAAATATGTACATTCTTGTCAGTGTTTTAATAGGTATGTTGATGTCTGCAATAGACACCACAATTGTGATACTTGCCTTGCCAACACTGACCGTTGACTTCCATGCCCCTTTCATAAGTACCATATGGGTTATATTAGTGTATCTCCTTGTTCTTGCTACTTTGACAACACAGATGGGCAAGCTTGGAGACATCTTCGGCAGGGGCAGGATATTCAACACTGGATTTATAATTTTCATAATAGGTTCGGCAATGTCCGGTGCATCACCAACAATTAATTTTCTTATAATATCAAGGGTAGTGCAGGGCTTCGGTGCAGTACTGCTACAGGCAAACAGTAACGCCATTATAGCTGATTATTTCCCTGCACGTATAAGAGGCAGGGCATTCGGAATCACGAGTATGGGCTGGAGCATAGGTGGGGTACTTGGTATAGTTCTCGGTGGAATAATAACCACATTTATAGGATGGCGCTACATATTTTATATAAACGTACCAATAGGGCTAATAGGATTCTACATTGCATCAAAATACATAAGAGACAACAAAAAATCCGGCGCAAAGATAGATTATACAGGAACAACGTTTATGGTAGCAATGCTAGGTCTCATATCATATGGTGCAATAGAAGTCGCATCGGTGGGTGCTAACTATTTCAACCTTGTTTTAGTTGTCATAGGGCTAATCCTAATAATCCCATTTGCCATACTTGAGAAAAGGTCAAAAAGTCCAGTCATAGACACCAGGGCATTCAAAAACAGAAAACTTTCCATGTCCCTATTGGCTGCAACATTTCAGGCAATCGGCTTCCTCTCTGTAATATTCATTCTTATAATGTATCTTCAGGGTGTACGTGGGTTATCCCCATTTTATGCATCACTTGTCCTGGTTCCAGGGTATCTGCTTTCCAGTTTCCTATCGCCAAAGATGGGGAAATTATCTGACAGGGTTGCACCGGGAATACTTGCAGGCACTGGTATACTTCTAATGGCAGCTGGCATAGTAGTTTATCTGTTCCTCGGTGTCACTACACCTTTATATGTTGTAATAGTAGGATCAATTATAACTGGGTTTGGCGGATCAATGTTCTGGCCATCAAACACAAGCTCTGTGATGGCTAATTCTCCCAAGGAATTGTATGGTTCATCTTCCGGCTTATTGAGAACACTAACAAACATAGGAACACTGTTGAGTTATGTCATAGCCATAACTGTAGCAGCTTCCACTGTACCAAGATACGTAACTTTTGAGGTGTTCCTGGGTGTTGACAGGCTCCAGGGCGGATTATCCACAAAGTTTATAGTAGGGTTACATTATGCTCTTCTGGTTTCTATGATAGTCCTGGTAATAGGATCGATGATGTCCTATATTACAGTTGTCGGGAAGAAAAATGCAGTGGCAAATGAATCTGGTTCAGGCAGCAAATAATTTTCTTTTCCTCTCGATTCCTGAAGTTTTATCCAGTTATTATTGCAATACGATATCAAGTTCTGTATCCAAAATCCCTGAAAGCCTTCTCCACCAGTTTTGAATTTTTGTAATTTGCATTTTCCTTTTAATTTCAATTTATGGATATTATCATTGTTTTTTCTTCCACCTAATTGCATCATTCATTGCCGTATAAAATGAAGAAAGAATACTAAGTTAATTATGTTCTCAAATATTGGCATCCGGCAACCTTTTTATATTTTATAATACTAAGTTATATAATGAAAAAGTATGCTGTTATTGCCATCTCCATTTCCATGATTTTATCAATTGCCGGAGGAAGTGCATTCGTAATGGATCATACAGCTGGTACAAATAACAGTGTGGCAGTTAATAGCAATGTTGTTCAACCTCATGATTATTATTCTAAAGAACCCGCTCCCATGGGCATAGTTGATTATGGAATTGGCCCCAATGGAACTGGACTCTATTTCAATTCAACGTCATTTACCGGAATTGTGAACATTACACATTTAAAAACCTACAACGCCTCTATTGCAAGTTGTCCACATAATATGGGAATTCAGCTTAACCTTATACTTAGCTTTGACAATGCAGGTACAAATTACAGTTACTGGGTTCAGAATGTGGCAATACTGAACACATCAAGCCACAATGTAGCTATTATAGACAATGTATGGAATTTTACATCCTCGAACTCTGAGATGCATAATAGCACCATATGTGGCAATGGCACTGTACATTCATTCGGCTCAGAAAAATTTTATTACGATGCTGCTAACAATGGGACGTTTTTTCCATTTAATTACAGTCATCTGGAACTCAGGAGTATATCATATGCCAGTGGTGGATATCCACATGTCCATATGCAATATAATAATGGCAGTGGCTGGGTAACATATGATAAACTGAATTTTACCTTTGCCACAAATGTTTCCAGTAATTATAACTTTATAGTAAATGGAAGTGAGTGTAACCCGAATCACCTTCCAATAGATGCAGGGTTTATTCTGGGTGGCCCAGGAAATGGCACGAAAACGAAAATTATGGATGCAAATCTCACCATGGCACTGGAGTACTGGAATGGAAATAATTACCAGGCAGTCTCTGATACTTACAACCATGGCAGTGACACAGCAGAGGGAGTCTACAATGCATCAATAGGTTATAATTCTGCATCAGGGATTCCCATGGCAACTGTTAAAACAGGAAATACCAGCCTCGGGGAATTATATAACTCAGGAAATGTTTCAGATATGAATTTTACAGCCTACCTTAAAAATGGTTATATTACGTTGAATGGAATGAGATATAATTACACAGGTGAATCCATAAATCTTACGCTTAACCCCGGTATTTACAATCTCACACTGTACTCTAAATCTGGGCAGGCTGTTTATAACCACACCTACAGCCTTTCAGCAGGGCAATCTTACAGTTTCAGTACAAGGCATTCATATAATGTTACCTTTACTGAAACAGGCCTGTCTGCGGGTACTGAATGGTCTGTGGATGTCAATGGAAATATTTTGCACTCAGATAAAGGCAATATAACCTTCACCCTGTATAATGGAACATATAACTACAGTGTAACACCCGTTTCAGGCTATTCTGTTTCCAGTGGAAATGGTACTTTCAATGTGAACGGCAATGCAAAAAATATCACAGTGGCATTTACAAGGGATAATGCGAACCACATCCCTGCGCCCATAAACAATAAAATAGATTATAAAATGGGCCATAACCTTAGGTATACTGGCTATTGTTGCGTCACTGGCAATATATGCCCTAATGCCAAGAAAGAGGAAAAATTAAAAATTTTATAAATTATATTATTTTCTATGAGCTCTCAATTTCTATCAGGTCATCTCCAGGGACTATTTCCGCATTTATATCCTGCAAAAGTTTCTTGACTTTGCCTCTGACATTGGTATTTACCTCAATAGTGACCTTTGCCGCCATAATCTGGCACACCGGCATATCCTCCTTTATAATATCTCCAACGCCTACATACCACTGGGTAACTATTGCCTTTCCAAGATCGTTAACATTCCACAATTCGGGGACTTTCACAATCATCTCTTCAGCATCTCCTTTACTGCATCTATGATTTTTTTGCTGTCGGGAAGTGAATATTTTTCCATTCTCTGGCTGTATGGTACCGGAATATCTGGAGACGATACCCTTGCAGGAGCCGTTTTCATTTTTCCAAATAGTTTCTGGCTGACTGTCGATATTATTTCAGATGTGAGTCCAAATGCCCGGTAATCCTCATCTGCCACAATCAAAGACCCTGTTTTGCTGACTGAATTGATAACGGTGTCAGTATCCAGCGGCTTTATGCTCCTCAGGTCTATCACCTCTGCGCTAATTTTTCCCTCTTCCAGTTTTTCAGCCGCTTCCAGTGCCATATGCACAGTAGAACCGATTCCAACTATAGTTACATCAGTTCCCTTCCTTACAATATTTGCTTTTCCTATGGGTATGGTATATTCTTCTTCAGGCACTTCGGTTACCGTTGATTGTGGATAAGGCATCCATGGCAAACCAAGCAGGCCCTTGTGGAACATATAAACAACAGGATTATTGTCCTTTATTGCAGATATCATTAGGCCTTTTGCATCATAGCTGTTTGAGGGAACTACCACTTTCAGACCTGGAATGTGTCCAAATAGTGCATACAATGTCTGTGAATGCTGTGCTGCATCGCCGTAACCTCCTCCAACGGCAGTGGTTATTACAACCGGCATTTTCACTGAACCTCCTGACATATAATGGTTTTTTGCAATATGATTCATTATTGGGTCAAGAGTAACTCCCACGAAATCCGAAAACATCAATTCAACTATTGGCCTCTTGCCCGCAGCCGCCAGCCCTGCAGCAGATCCGATGAATGCGGATTCACTAATTGGCGTGTCCCTTATCCTCTCAGGCCCGAACTTTGCAAGCAGTCCGGTTGTTGCACCAAATATTCCACCGTATTTTCCCACATCTTCACCCATGTAAAGCACATTGGCGTTTCCCTCCATTTCCTGTGAAATGGCCTCAGAAATTGCAATATACATGGGTATTTTTCTTCCCTTAGTTGTAGGATTTATGGAATAATTTACAGGGGCGTATACATCATCCATTGCATCGTCCCCAATAGGTAATGGGCTGTTTTCGGCGAATGCGAATGCCTGGTTTATCTCCTCCATGGCCGAGTTGTTGATTCTGTCATCTTCATCTTTTGTGATAATTCCCTTTTCAATGAGTTCCGCTCCCATTATTTTTATTGGATCCTTTGCAAGAAGTTCCTTTACCTGGTTCTTTGGGCGGTATACTTCCGGGTCTCCCTCAAAATGCCCGTAATACCTGTATGTATCTATACTTATAAGTGTTGGCCCCTCTCCACTCCTGGCACGTTTTACGGCCTTTTCTGCTGCCTCATACATTTTTACCGGGTCGTTGTCCTTTATATGCACCCCAGGCATGCCAAATCCCTTTGCCCTGATAGCGTCATTTTCAAGTGGTGTGGAATCCTTAGTTTCCACTGAAATTGCCCAGTCATTGTTTTCTATTACAAAAATTACCGGCAATTTCCAGAGTGATGCAAGATTCAATGATTCAAGGAACATGCCCTGGTTTAAAGATCCATCTCCTCCATATGCCACGGCTATGCTGTCATTTCCATCCAGTTTTGATGCCAGTGCAGCCCCCAGTGCAGGAGGGAATGATGAGCCCACAATGCCTGCACAGGCAAAATTTACCTTTGTGTCAAAAATATGCATATGACCTCCCTTTCCCTTGCTTAATCCACCATGCTTTCCCATTATCTCCGCTGTCATCCTGTTCAAATCCACACCCTTGGATATGGCGGTATGATGTGGCCTGTGTGTGCTGTAAACAAAATCATTATCCCTGAGAAGCACGGACATCCATGCTGCGGAAGGCTCCTGACCTGCAGAGAGATGCATTTCTCCTGGAATCTTTCCAGCTGCAATGCTGAAAAGGGGCTTCTTATCACTGAGATAGATATCCCTGAGCTTTTCTTCATATTTCCGGCTTTTTATCATTGTAGAATAAATTGTTACTAAATCCTCTCTATTGTCTATATTTTTCATAAAAATCCTCAAAATATAAACTGTGTTTTATATATAAGCATTGGTATTGAAACAAATATATTCATAAAAATTGATATATACTATACACATAGGTATCCATGGAATTTCAAA
Source organism: Ferroplasma sp. Type II (assembly GCF_000496155.1). NCBI lineage: Archaea > Methanobacteriati > Thermoplasmatota > Thermoplasmata > Thermoplasmatales > Ferroplasmaceae > Ferroplasma > Ferroplasma sp. Type II. The sequence goes on along the minus strand of NZ_KI542709.1, from coordinate 20,561 downwards.
AAGAAATAGATGTCAATTCCAGCAAAAAGGATATCTGGGAACTGGTAAAGGATTACAAAAAAATACCCGAATTCTGGCATGGAACCAGGAGCATAGAGAAAGAAGGCAATTATTATATGGTTCAGTTCGCCTTTCCTGGAAAGGGGAAAATGGAACTGGAATCAAATGAGGACAATTTCACACTCAATGAAAAGTATATAAAAGGGCCCTTTACAGGAGAAAAAATAACCCGGTTGGAGGGTGATAATCCTGTGAAAATAGTATCTTACTGGAATATCAAACTTTCACCCATGTTGAGAGCCTTTTCAAAAAAATTACAGGGTCACTTCGAGCAGGGAACCGAGGATGCACTGAAACGTATAAAGGATTATTTCGAATCCTGATTCAGCTTAAAATCAATATCATATTTATGTTTAATAAAACCCTGGCAGCAGTCAAGAAATACTGTATGCCCGCATATGGGGCACGCAGAATAATGTCTATAATTGTAGCAGTTATCGCATTTGCAGCTTTCATCTATGCAGTCCCCGCACATATAGTAATGATTCGAAACTATTATTAAATTTTTTTTGATCAGTTATCGCTAATTTGCAAAAATCGATAGTTTGATTTATGAAGGAATACTATTGAGTTATATGGCCTCCTATGGATTAAAAAGAATTCTCGGATTGCGTTCTGCGGTAATTATCAATCTGGGAGCAATAATAGGCGCAGGAATTTTTGTTATTATAGGTATAGCGGCCGGGATGGCAGGTCCTGCCATTATAATCTCAATTTTTGTTTCTGCAGTCATAGCCATATTCACAGGGCTAAGCTTCTCAGAGATAGCACAGCATATATCAAAGGAAGGAGGTGTTTACGAATACGCAAAGGAATCATTTGCACCATCTGCAGGATTTGTGGGCGGAACTATGTGGACATTCTCCAACATGATTGCCATTTCTGCTGTTTCACTGAGCATGGGGAGCTATATAAATGCCCTTTTTCATCTCCATATAAACCTGATAGTTTTTGGAATTCCGGTAATCATAATGTTTGCAATATTAAATATGCTGGGAATAAAAAACTCTGCCAAGACATTGTCCATTCTTGTTGGAGTTAATGTGATAATTCTAATTATTTTCGTTGTCTCTGGATTATTTTATTTCAAATTCGCCGATTTTTCAAACTTTGCACCACACGGATTTACCGGGGTAATGGAAGGCTCGGCTCTTATATTCTTCGCATTTACAGGGTTTTCACGTATCACAACCGTTGGCGACGAAGTAAAAAATCCCGAGAAAAATATACCTAAAGCAATCATAATTTCCATAATAATATCCTCTGCCCTCTATGCTGTCGTTGCTAGTTGTAGCTATAGGACTCATTCCTGCTTCTGGTCTTGCATCGGCTTCAGCGCCACTATCAGCTGCAATAGGGGTTTTGCACAATCCATACCTGCTTATAATTATCGCCATTGGGGGAATTACTGCCACTGCGGGAGTGGTGCTCACCGGCATACTGGGGACAAGCAGGGTTCTCTATGCCATGGGAAGGGACAATGAGATTCCCGGTACATTTGGAAAAATAGACAAATTCGGTACTCCTGTATATTCAATTCTATTGTCAATGGCTATCAGCCTGTTATTCGTATATTTCGTTGGTTTTTCAACAATAATAGAGGCATCAAACGTGTCAGTCCTCATTGCATATTCTATAATTGATTTTTCAGCTATAATGCTATGGAGACGGGTGAAAAATGACAATCCCAAACATCTCAGGGAACAGAAATATTTCTTTATTATACCCCTGATAGGAATGGCCACAATATTTATCACAATAAGCTATTTAGGGCTGCCTGCTATAGAGATCAGCCTTTCCGTCTTGGCACTGGTTTCCGGAGTTTATGCCCTTAAGTATATTATGGGATCTAAGGGTTACATCAAAATTGTGAAAAAGAAAATTCCCAGAGTCAGCCTTGTAAGGGTCTTCGGGAAAAGCAGGAAAAGAATAAAAGATGAAGAACATTAATCCAACTTCCATTAAATTGTACCAAGAGAAATATTAATAATTTATATGCCAATAACATATAGGTTTTCATGGGAAAAATAACATTTGAAAATGGAAAGTGGAAAGTGCCGGACAACCCGACAATTCTGTATACAGACGGTGATGGCATAGGTCCTGAAATTATGGATGTGACAAGAAAGGTTTTAGATGCTGCAGTCAAAAAAGCTTATAAAGACAAAAAAATAACATGGAAAGAAATACTTGTGGGTGATAAAGCCTTAAAAGAGAAAAACGACCGCTTCCCACAGGAATCGCAGGACGCAATAAAAGAGTACCGTGTACTTCTTAAGGCTCCGCTGGGTACCCCGATCGGAACTGGCTTTAAATCCATAAATGTGAGAATAAGGCTTATGCTTGATTTATATTCCAATATAAGGCCAGTCAGCTACATGAAAGGACTTGAGAGCCCGCTTAAACATCCAGAAAACGTTAATTTAACTATATTCAGGGAAAATACCGATGATCTTTACACCGGGATTGAATATAAATATGACAGCAAGGAAGCTGGTGAAATCAGGAAATTTTTCAAGGAAAAATTAAACGTGGACATTAGTGACGATTCCGGAATAGGAGTAAAACCCATGAGCAAATATAAAACACAGAGAATCACAAGGGCAGCGGCGAAATTTGCAATTGAGAATAATAAAAAGAAGATCACAATAATGCATAAGGGAAATGTAATGAAGTATACAGAGGGGGCATTCAGGGAATGGGCATATGAAACCCTTGAAAATGAGTTCGGTGATTACACATCAAGGGATGATTCCAGTAAAATCCTGGTAAACGACATGATAGCGGACAATATGTTCCAGCAGATAATAACAAGGCCCGAAAATTATGAAGTGATAATAGCACCCAATATAGACGGGGATTATATTTCCGATGCAGCAGGCGCACTTATTGGGAATATAGGTACACTTGGGGGAGCCAACGTTGGCGATGATGGCGGAATGTTCGAAGCAGTCCATGGAACGGCACCAAAGTATGCCGGGCAAAATATTGCAGATCCCATGGGATTGATAAGGGGTTCACAGCTTATGATGAAGTATATGAACTGGCATGAAGCCTATGATGTGATAGAAAAAGCCATTGGAGAAGCTATAGAAAGTAAGAAAGTTACAAAGGACCTGGCAAAATTCTTCGATGTTCCAGCACTTGGCACAAAGGAATTCGGCGACAGCCTTGTGGAAATCATAGAGAATTTATAAATAACTTCTATAAGTTTTTCTCCATTTTTTCAATTGATTTTTTGTAATTTTGCAATATGAGAAGTTCTGCCAGAAATAGGAATCCCGCTATAGCCAGTATGGTTAAGGCATCATTTAATATTATTTCCAGTTTCATATGGGAATATTCTGTAGCTATCCTTACTGTTACAGTGGAAATTCCGAATAAAAATAATATTTTTCTATGTTTCCATGTAAATCGCTCATAATCCGCCTGACTTAATATTGTCATCACTATTGATATATATTCACAATATAAAAATTATAATATATAATACAGTAAGTGGTGTTCATTAAAATTATGCATGGTTTCTATATTAAATATACTATTGGATATTGTATAGAAAAATCTGGTATTAAATTGCAAAAGTTTTTAGTATTTAATTATATTTTTATTGAATTCCAACTAAAATTGTTATTGTTTTTCAAATTTAATAATTATTCATGATTTTAAGGAAAAATATTATATATCCTTCCATTATCCATATTTATGCAAGAAATAGATAATAGAGTTTTGGGTAAGCGTACCAAAACTGGAATGAGACGGGGAATGAGCACACACGAAGCCATTATGTTTGGGGTCGGTGGTGCTGTAGGTTCGGGTATACTGTTTGCAGCTGCAGGCGGGACTGCGTATGCCGGGCCAGCAGTTATAGTATCATGGGTTCTTGCCGCAATTTTTATTGTACTGGTTACACTTCCATTTGCTGAATACGCAGCTATGTTCCCAAGATCGGGAATCAGTGCAAGGGTAGCATATTACTCCTATGGTTCCTATGGTGGATTTATGTCAGGTTGGGGATTGCTTATATGGGCTGCAACTATACCAGCTATAGAAGCTGTTGCTGTATCCACATATGCCTCACTTTATTTTCCATTCCTTTACAACTCCACAACAGGAGTACTTACAGGTTATGGGATATTGCTTTCAATACTCCTCCTTCTCGGATTCTTTGCCCTTAATATGGTAGGAATAGCCAGATTCGGTAAATTCAATAAAGTACTTACGTGGATAAAAATTGGTGTTGTGGTGGCTTTTATTGTTATACTTCCAATGTTCATATGGCACTGGGGTAATTTCACATCCGGGTTTGCAGGAGCAAGCGGCTCCGGTGGATTTGCCGGATTTATGCCTTCTGTAGGTGGATTGTTTATCGCCATACCTGCATCGGGCATTCTATTCGCCTTTGGCGGTTACAGGCAGGTAGCCGATATGGCTGGAGAAGTTAAAAATCCTGCAAAAACAATGCCAAAAATTATAGGTACTGTACTGGCTGTTCAATCTCTTTTATACATCGGCATGGCCTTCGTTATAGTAGGAACAGTTAGCTGGGCAGGCTTTGGCATCCAGACAGGAGACTGGAATTTTGTCGCCGGCCTTGGATCTCCACTTTCCTCTATAATTAGGGCAAATGTAGTTCCTGGAATGACAATAGGCGAGACGGATCTGCTTGGTGGCATGGTTGTTGCATTCTTCCTCTTTGCCATATTCTCACCCGGAGGAACTCTTGGAATTTATCTTACCGGTGCCAGCAGGATTATATTTGGGTATTCTGAGGAAGATGCACTTCCTGCAGCATTGAAAAGAACAACAAAACATGGTGCCCCTTATCTAGCACTGATACTGGCCCTTATACTGGCTATAATATTCCTTCTACCCCTTCCATCGTGGTATGCACTTGTAGATTTTGTGGTTGTGGCCGCCGTTGCAAATTTTGCAGTGGCATCTATATCGCTCCCGGTTCTCAGAAGGCTATATCCCAACGTTGAACGACCTTTTAAAATACCCCATCCAATGGTATGGTCGTTTGTATCATTCGAAGTTGCAACGTTTCTTATCTACTGGGCAACATTTCCAACAACCCTTTATGCCCTTGGAGCTGTTCTTGCGGGATCCATCATATTCATATACCAGGCAAACAAGAAGCATTTCAAGGGACTGAATCTCCGCAATTCTGTTTGGATACCTGTATATATAGTTGGAATGATATTATTATCCTATCTGGGAGGAACACCTACAGGCGGAACAAATCTTATCGCATATCCGTTTGATTATGTAGTTCTGGGTATATATGCAGCAATATTCTTTGTAATCGGGTTGAACAGTGCGCCCAAGGAACCACTCACATCCGCAGAAGCATTGTTAGACCCAACAAAGGAAGTCGATTTTGAGGCTGAATACTAAAAATTTATTTTTAAATAGGAATTTTTTTATATTTTTGTCAATATTCATTTTTTATAATTTCAATGGATATCTGTATTTTATTTTCTATAATTTTATTTATATTTTTCAGGGATTTGTCCTTTAGTAAATTAAGGAATACAGTATCATATTTTATCAATTCCATAACTTCCAGTACAGTGTTAGCATGGCGAATTCCTGAAACAATATTATGATCATAGCCCAGATATTCTCCCATGGAGGCAAGAAAATCAAAATTTACGCTACTTTTAGATGAATGTAAGTCCATATTGCCATCCGCTAGCTTTGATATTTTTCCTGGCATTCCCGCAATAATCACCTTTTCAATACCAGCATCCACAGCCCTTTTTACAGCAAAACCAAGAAAATCCCCTATCTCTATAAACTGCTCCTCCCTGAAATCAGGAAATATTTTCTTTACTGCAGTGTCGCTCCTGCCGCCTGTGCTGAAAACCAGTGAATTGATGCCTAATTTAGAGGCAACCCGAATTCCCAGTACTATTGAAGCCTTCCAGGAAGAATCGGAAAATGGTATTACTATGCCCCTGGTTCCAAGAATTGAAATACCACCTACAATGCCAAGTTTGGGGTTGCATGTTTTTTTTGCCACATCCTCGCCTCCCGGAGCGGAAATTGTTATTTTTATTCCTTTTGAAATTCCTTCGGATTCCAGTAAATTCTGTACTGTGGATTTTATCATTTTAAGCGGGACTGGATTTATTGCCGGATTTCCAGGCTTTATTGGCAACCCCTCCTTCGTGACCGTACCTATGCCCTCACCACCGGCAATTTCTATCCCTGGATTTTTTGAGTATTCTACCCGCGAATAGATGTACAGCCCTGTTGTAACATCGGGATCATCGCCACCATCTTTTTTTACTGCGGCCATACAGTAATTTTTTTCTATTTTCTGGTGTTCGATCAAAAATCTGGCCGTTTTCTTTACTGGCAGGTTTATTTTCACTTCATTTACTGTTTTTCCCCCAATCATCATAATAAGAGCTGCCTTTGTGGCTGCCGTTGCACATGCCCCGGTGGTATAGCCGTAACGCAGGTTTGTTGTGTCAGGATTTTCAATGTACATTTAAATACGCTACCATTGCATTGAATATTGCAGCCGCAACCGCTGACCCTCCCTTATTGCTCAGGTTAGTAATAAAATTACCATTGAATCCTAATAATCTTGATTTCATCTCAAGAGCCGATACAAATCCAACGGGGACACCTACAATAAGTCCAGGAAAGCATATTCCTTTATCTACCGATTCAAGCAAAGCGTCCAGTGCAGTAGGTGCATCGCCTACAATAAATATTGACTCAGGATTTTCCAGGCATGCCTTTCTCATAGAAATATACGACCGTGAAATTCCTGTATTTCTGGATTCTGTTACAACATCAGCGTTTCTTATGTAGCATTTTTTATTCGGATAGTTTGATATGCCTGACAGTACCATGTTTATATCAGTTATTGCTGTTACCCCGGTTTCAATATAATGTAAAGCATCCTCAAAGGAAGCAGAGAAGACAAGGGATTTTCCAATTTCAAAGTCGGCGGTGGCGTGGACAACACGGGTTATTATGCTGGATTTAAGTGAATTGTCCAGTCCCATCTTTTCTTTTATGAAGTTGAAACTCTGCCTGTAAATCTCTCCAGGGTTTAGGGTACCAGTCATGTTTTATTTTATCCTGTAATCCCTTAAAATCTTTTTTATCTCAGTTGAATTGTGACCAATGTTTTTCCTGGATAATCCTTTCTTGAGATAACAATGGTATTTATCCCCAATGACAGTGCCGCCATGATTTTGGGATTAGCATTGAAACCACTGTCCTTGGTAATAAGCGTATCAATATTATAATATTCCATTATAGCCCTGTCCAGGCCTTCGGTGAAATTTCCCTCCATTGCAATAATATTACTTTTACTGACACCAATTTCCAGGAGAGATTTAATACTGTCAGGATCAGGAAGGACTCTGAAGAAAACCTTATGGTTTTTTATGACGGTTTTATAGTATTCAATATTTCTTATTCCGGTTGTCACAAAAATATTCTTTCCAGTGTTTCCAGCCAATTCCACAGCTTTTTCGTAGCTCTCAGCATATACTATACTTTTATCATTTATTTTTATTTTCTCCCTTTCAAAACGGATAAGTGGTATCCCCAGCTCCTTTGAGGCTTTTATGGCGTTTTCATGTATTGAATCTGCATAGGGGTGTGTCCCGTCTATTATAACATCTATAGAGAGTTCTCTGCATTTTGAAACCAGGGTTTTATAGTCCATTTTTCCCTGAATAGCCCTTATATTTTTATCTTCCAGTTTTTTTACCCCATCGTATGTAACAGCTGTGGCTATAATGGAATAACCCGAGGCCATAAGTTCGGAGGCCAGATCTCTGGAATCTGAAGTCCCATCAAAAACCAATATCATTGGAATCCCCTATTTTTTTCCTTCCCTTATTTCCTTCTGGAATTTTTCAAGATCTTTAAACTTAACTTCCAGAACAAATACTCCAACATAATTGCAGTCTTCGCATTTATATATGGGTCCTGCTATGCCTCCTGCAATCCAGTTGATCTTTAATGATCCACACTGAGGGCATATTTTAACGGTCCTGTAATCATCCATCATATTGCCATATGAAAACCCTATTTAATTATTGTCAACTGATAAAATAGCTATAGATGTTTTAGTTCCAGATAAATGTTCATTATTGTTTATATTCCATCTCACTGACACAATATACAGGAAAGTGGGAACAGCCAGAAGTATTAAATTAAGTATATAGTGCACTCATTACATAGGAAAAATAATATTCATTCTGCAATAAATTTAGATATCTTTAATTAAATCTCTATAATATATATTCATGTCATATGCAACCATAGAAACTGAGGAAAAAGGCGGTACAGGCTTTATCTATTTCAACAGGGAAGAGCATTTGAACACAGTAACTGTTGAAATGGTTGATGAAATTATGAAAGCCCTGTCAAATATGGAAGAAAACTGCAAATCTATTGTGATCGGTGGCAGAAAGAACTTCTCTGCCGGTGCAGATATAATGCAGTTTAAGGATATGAATACAATGAAAGCCTATGAGTTCCACAGAAAGTTAAACGATCTTGCCCTGTATTTCAGGGAGTTCAAAAGGCCAATAATATCATTTTTGAATGGTTATGTTCTTGGTGGTGGCCTTGAACTTTCCCTTTCCACTGATATAAGGGTATGTAGCAGAGACGCTCTTCTAGGACAACCTGAAATAAACTTGGGAATAAATGCAGGTGCGGGTGGCAACGTCATACTTCCGGATGTTATAGGAAGAAACAGGGCTCTGTATATGATACTCACAGGGGAAAAAATACCTGCAGTTACGGCATATGATTTTGGCCTGGTAGATATAATAGCTGCTAATCCCCTGGATGAGGCGATACGGATAGCAACGACGATAAACAACAAACCTGAAAATACAGTAATGCTGGCAAAGCGTGCAGTCAATAGCACAGAAAACAAGGTTAAAAAGGATCTTGATTATGAGGCTGCCCTATTCGGAATCTTATTTTCAGAAAAAGATACACAAGACAGAATAAATAACTTTATAAAAAGGAAGGGAACATAATATTATTCCTCAATTTCAATAAAATTTCCTTCTTCCCTGAGATTGTATGTTTCAAGAGTGTATTTTTCCATTGGTGTCTGGGGTGCTATGAATGGAGGTTCTACCATTTTGCCTGTTTCCAGTTCGAACTCAGCATTATGGCATGGGCATCTTACTCTTTTCTCATCATCAACAACGTTTCCTAAAACACATTTAAGATGGGAACATATGGCATTTATCGCATACAGCTTTCCCTTTTGCTTTGTTATAAACACCACCTTTCCATTACCAAGGTTAATAGATACATGATTGCCTGAATTCTCCAGAGCCTTTATTCCCAGAATTTTTCTCCATGTCATAGTTTATTATTGCAGTATAAAATTTATATCTTTTGAAGGTATTGCTTTATGACCATTAAAAATTTAGAAAGAAAAATATTCATGGCAAGTATATTATATCTTATATTAATAAAGCAATATGTTGATTAAATGCCAGAGTGCTCACGGATTTGAAGACACTGTCAATTTAGTGGTTGATTTTCTTAAGTCAAAGGGAGTTACAGTGTTTTCAATTATAGACCACAGGAAGAATGCAAAAGAGGTCGGTTTAAATATGGAAAATGAAACCGTAATTGTCTTCGGTTCTCCCGTAACAGGAACACTACTCATGAAGGAAAACCCAGAAATTGGAATAGAACTTCCATCGAAACTTCTAATATACTCAACGAACAGTGATGTATATCTTCTATACAAAGACCCAGATGAGATGCTGGAGTTGTACGGTATACGGGAATCTAGGGATGCAATTCAAAAATTAAAAATGCTTTACAGACTCATAGCAAATCAGGTGATATGATCCTGGAATAATTTTATCTTTTAATAGGATTGAAAACTTTTCCCCGGTTTAACGGATATTAATCACGTTTCATAATTTCCTGACCCACGGGGAATTCTAAGCCCAGCCCCTGATCGGATGGTCATTGCAATGTGACTCGCAATATGCTATATCCGGAGCCCATTAAAGGCCGGGTTGTTTATAGTCTTACGTCGTCATATATATTCATGAATCGTATATACTTATTAATAAGACATATGATAATGATTTCATCGGTTTAAAGATTTTGCAAAATAGTTAATTAATACTAAATTGTACCAACAGCCACTGAATAATTGAATTGCCTGAGAAATGTTATTCCATGAACATCGGGGCTATTTTCCAATAAATTGAAACTTCTAAAATATATTTTATAGAAATATCAACGAATTATTGTTACATAAACTTTGATATTTTACCTGATACAGACGCAGGAACTTTCCCCATTGCAGCCTGGAGCATCTTCATGTCTCTTGCCTTAAGATCTGGCGGAAGCTCAGAATTTGCCTTCATACGGATTCCTACAAAAGCTTTTAATTCATTTTCGCCCATTCCAGCTGCTAAGTCGAGATTCGTGGTGCACAGTCCGATATATGTACTGTCATCAACCGCTCTAATTCCGGTTATGAAGTTTTTGATTAAGTCAACTTTCTCCTCATCACTGTGTTTGAACATTTCATTAAACACTTCCTGCATTGCCTTTTTTCTATTTTCACTATCCATTTTTGCAATTTTCACTGGGTCATCCATTTTAATCATAACTCTATTGTTTTTTCCAATAAAAATATTTCTGTTACATATATTTCACAGGTATGAAATATGACTATAAAGGCTTTAAATCATGTAGAAATGAGTGATTCCAACTAACAGGAAATTAAACCTTGTCCAATGCCCTGTACATACAAATGTTTCCGGCATATTTTTCTTCAATTATTCCTAAATTTTTCATATGAATCAAATGAGCAATTGTTTCCATTATTGCAAAATTTTTTTCCATAGAATTCATATCCTTTAGTTTTCTACCCTTGCTCCATTCTATGGAGGAGGCTATTTCAAAGGCATTACGCCACTGGTTTAGGGGTAAAGTCATATTCTCTATTCTTATCCGATGATGTTCCAGTATCTGGTCTATTCTGTCAGAAAAATTTGTAAAATTATCTCTGTGCCCGGGATATGCAATACTGACATCGTAACTTCTTACTTTGTTCAGACTCTCCATATACATACCTAAATAATCAGTGTTATTTCTGTAAACACTGATATTTGGTGATATATTTTTTAATATATGGTCTCCTGTTATCATGGCATGTGTATCATTAAAATATATGCACACGGAACCGGGAGAATGGCCGGGGACATCTATTATTTCCGTATCCCTCATATGCATATCTCTGATGATATTGAGATTTAACGAGGAATAATAATCTATAAATTTCATCACGGGATTGCCTCCAGTTATATCGTGAAATAATTCTTCTGGCACACCGTTTGAAATCATCAAATTTTTGTAGTCAGTAAAATACTCCTGTCTATTATCTGTGATATATTTAATTGTGTCATAATCGTTTTTAGAGATATATATGGGGATTTTATTGTATTTCTCCAGATAAAGTGCACCACCTATATGGTCTATATGGAGATGAGTGATTATGCACATATCAATCTTTGAAAGGTCTATTGCATTTTTTATCTGGCTGTATCCATTTTCAGACATTCCAGTATCTACAATATAATTATAATCTCCAGAAATATGGTATATATTGGCAGTTTTCAGTGCTCTGATCTCTATAGGGACTGAAATTTTTTCAACGGAATTCATTATGGATAATTCTTCAATGCCTAATTAATCATTTCTGATGAAGGGAAAATATCGTTCTTTTGTACCGGTGCATATGATAATTTGGTTTATCCAGGTATTTAAAACAGAGTTAATTGCCAACTTATATAACATACTTTCAATTATCTTGATTTTTCGATAAATTTGTAACAGGATACAAATAAAAATTAATTTGTAACAGGATACATAAAATTTGATGTACACGTTTTGATGAATACTAAATTTGGTGACATCCTCCCCAAGCTAACGCATGGGGCTTCCCGCTTCAACAACTCAACTTGCATTGCAGAGGTTGAGCCTCTACGGGCATAAAATCGGCGACAGTCCGTGCCTACTCTTTTTTTTATGTTTTATTATAAACATTTTAAATATCTTATCTATAGCATCATTTAATATGTTTATTGCCGCATTTAAATCCCTATCAATGGTAATACCACATACATCACAATGATATGTTCTATCATCCAATGTTAAATCATTTTTTATATTTCCACATTTTGAGCATTTCATTGATGTGTATTTAGGATTAACCTTAAGATATGATTTACCGGCACTCTCAGCCTTGTAAATTATATCTTTTATAAGGCTACCCCATGATGCATCCTCTATGCTCTTTGCCAATTTATGGTTTTTAACCATATTGTTTATATTTAAGTCCTCAAATGCTATAAAATTATATTCTTTTATTAATTTATTTGATAATTTCTGTGCAAAGTCATTCCTCTGATTTGAAATATGATTATCCATCCCTGCTAATTGTATTCTTGCTTCCTCCCTGTTTTTTGATCCTTTATTTTTCCTTGATAAACTCCTATGCAATTTTTTTAATTTCTTTTCCGATTTTCTTAAATATTTTGGTGGTTCTATATCTTCATCATTGCTTGTTTTTATTAATGATAACAATCCTAAATCGAAACCTATTGGTTTATCAGGAATTAGTGAATAATTTATATTATTATTTTCATTAACAGTGAATATAGCATAGTATTTTCCTGTATTCTCCCTTTTTATTGTTAATCCCTTTATTTCTCCATTGATTTCTCTATGCCTGAACATTCTTATTTTTCCTATTTTTGATAATTTTAAATGTGTTTTATCTAATATTTCAAATCCAGATTGTGTATATGTAAATGATTTGTATACTTTCTTTGATTTAAATCTTGGAAAACCTGCTTTTATTTTTTTACCTTTTTCTTTTTCATTTATTCTTCTAAAGAAATTATCATATGCTTTGTCTAACCTATTTGCAACATCCTGAAGTACCTGTGAATATATATATTTTATATTCAGGGAATTCATTTTTTAACTCTGGCAATTGATTCTGCTGGTATGTATAATTAACATTTATATTATAATAAAAATCCTTCTTTAATTCATATGCCATCTTTCTCTGTTCTAACATTGCATTGTATAAATTATGGGATAAATCAAGAATATAATCTATCTTTTGATTTGCTCTTTATTCGGGTATATTCTGAATTTATAAGCCCTCATGCTCTTTTGCCTCCTGTGAGTCTACATATTTTTTTAAAATATCCAATGTAACCTGGCCTGATGTTGCCAATAAATAAGAAGGAGACCAGAATTTATTATTATATAATTCATTTTTAACATCGGGAAAGTTTCTCTGTATTTCCCTTGATGTTATTGTCTTTATTGCATTTATATATTTTGTGATATTTAATAATGGCGTTGCCTTGAATAGCATATGGAAATGATCCTTATCGCATTCTATATCCAGCACATCAACATTGAATGTTTCTGATATTTCCCTTATCTTCATTTTTAGAAAATCAACTATTGCATCATTTAAAAATACTTTCTTTCTGTATTTTACAACCTGAATAAAGTGGTAATACAAAGAGTACACTGAATGCTGACCCTTATCCAGATTATATGATGACATAGTTGTATAATAACTTAATAAACTATAAAATTTGCGCTTTCATCCCCTCTCTAACGAAAGGGGACTTCCCACTTATATGTTAAAAATAACGTACCGGCACAATCTTGCTATTGTTTATTGGTAAAATATTAATTACTTTACATATATTATCTGTTGAATGCCAGAAGATAACACTTCACGGGGCAAAAGAAAATATTCGGGTATTCTCAGTGCTTCCATAGTTTCATTTTCTATGAATTCCACATTGAGATTCTTTATTCCGGTGCTTATACCGCTCCTTGTGTCAACACTGCACATCACAGTATACATGGGTTCTTTGTTGATAACCGCCTACTGGGTGGGATATACCATTTTCCAGATTCCTGCTGGGATAATATCTGACCGTGTAGGAGTATCTAAGGTTGCAAAAATCTCATTTATCCTCATGGCTTTTTCATTCTCCCTTTTTTATTTCTTCAGGAATTCATATATTGCCATTTTTATCATACAGGTTATGCTTGGAAGTTTTTCTGCAACTGTATACGTATCTGATACATCAGTGGTCCAAAAATGGCTTCCAGTATCCACCAGGGCAACATTTGTAGGCATATACCAGACAGGATTCTTCATAGGTGCTTCACTGGGAGAATATTTAATCCTTAGAACACTTTCTATCAGTTTCTGGTTTACCTTCATATCAATTATGTCCATACTTGTCTTTTCAGGCATTCTGAATTTCATATTCATAAGGGAACCACAACAGATTATAAAGGAAAGGCATGGAAATATAGACAGGAGAATAATTTATGTTGCCATGATAAGATTTTCCGCCGGTTTCACGTATATTGGATTTGTGACGCTTTTCACCACATTTATTGTATTCGATCATATTGTGCCCTATTCTAACGCATATTTATATGCATGGATTCCTGCAGCCGGGGGGCTTATCACATCTCCTATTGGTGGCCTCATATCCAGGAAAATGAAAAACGGAAAACCTCTGGTGTCTATATTGCCTGTAATTGCTCTGGCAGGCATGATAATTTATATTAATTTCGCACCTCTGGCTGCAATATTCATCATATCATTTATGACAGGTGTGCTCTATGGCCTTTACGCAGGTCCCTCCATGGGAATGGCTTCTGATTTCAGTGGAAGTGACAGAAATCTTGCTTCCTCAAGCAGTATCCTGAATTTCAGCTCACAGGTAGGTGGAACCGTTTCTCCATTATTGATAGGATTCATGTTTTCCATTTACGGAAATTTTCAACTGGCATTCATCATTGTTGCCATAATTTCTATTCTCACCTTAATAATTCCCTTAATACGGCTCACAGTCTGAAATTATTTCCGCCTCTCTTTGAGCCTTGCCTTATCTATTTTTCCCACACTGGTCATGGGCATCTCATCTATGATGATAAACTCAACCGGTATCCACCATTTATTTATATTTCCACTGGAAGCATGTGATTCCATGAACTGCCTCAGGCTTTCTATTTCTATTGAGCCGGATGGTTTGACCCAGGCTATGGGGCGCTCTCCCCATTTCTCATCCTCTATAGCCGTAACTGCGGCAATTTCTATGCCAGGATACTCAGATATTATGGATTCTATTATAGATGTGGGAATCCATTCTCCACCGCTCTTTACCACATCCTTGACGCGGTCCAGTATTTTTATTCCACCATCCATTGTCATTGCCGCAACATCCCCAGTTTTGAACCAGCCATTTTCATATTCTTTTCCGACAGGTTTGTTAAGATATTTTCCCGGAAGCCAGGGTGCATTTACCCATAACTCGCCTATCTTCTCCCTCTCAAGTATATTACCCTCACTGTCTCTAACTGTTGCATTAACCATGGGAACAGGATGTGTAACCATTCTTAAGGATTCATATTCATCTGCACGACCAAGAGAAATTGATGTGGCAAGCATGTCTGTGCCGCCGTATATGGTTGAAAATTTTATACCTCTTGAGGTGAGATTCTTGGCAAGTCCCTTGCTGATTGGCGAACCTCCTATAAGCATTTTTATACCCCTGAGCCTGTTATCCTTATCATGTGCAAGAAGATCATAAACCATAGTCGGAACAGCGTTTATCCATGTTACATTGTTTTTCTCTATTGCATCTAAAACCTTTTCTGCTTCGTATTTTCCGGTCAGAACATAGTCTGTGCCAAGATAGGTAGCATGAAAAGCCGATCCCCATGACCATATGTGATAGAATGGGATAAGTGAGAGTATGTTATCCTTTGAATCCAGTGATGCCGGGGTCTCAAACAATCCTAGCTGATAAAGGATACTCAGAGCCCCATTGACTGACTTTTCATTTGAATATAATACCTCCTTTGGTTTTCCCGTAGTGCCTGATGTAAACAATATGGAATAATTATCATTACCCTCAGTTCTTTCCTCCCTATGAATGTCACTGTTTAAAAGGTCATGGAATTTTATGTAATTTCCACCCTCTGACAGTGATACCACATGGTCTTCGCTGAATCCCTTCCATATGCCAGCATTAATGAATTCCTTGGATGCAAATACATATTCTGCACCAGATTCTTTTAATGTTTCCATTGCCATATTCCACGGTAATTTTATATTTACAGGATATATTATTGACCCGGTCATGCTGGATGCAAAAAGAAGTTCCATAAACTCTATGGAATTATAGTCAGCAACACCTATTACTGTACCCTTGGATATTCCCATTTTGTTCAGTGATGTAGCCAGCCTTGAGACCCTGTCAAAAAGCTGCCTGTATGTTATGCTTTTTTTACCATCTATTACTTTACTTTCAGGAAACAGGTAAGATGCCCTCCTTAAAATGTTTATCACAGTAAATCCATTTTCCATTTTACCACCTAATTTTTTATGGATCTCTCTGCCCTGCCCACATGTATAAGCAGGTTAGCATCATCCATGGCTTTGCTGTCGTAATCCTCCTTTTTCACGAATCTTCTGGCATACAATGACCCAACTTTTATAAAATCACGGTTTCCGGTACTGTTACCAATATGAATAAGAAGGATGGCTGCCATTGAATGCCCCATGACCTCCATGCTGTATTTTGCATGAAATTGAGACTCGATGGCTCCCATTGATAACAATTTTTCTATGCTTTCCTTAAGGGACTGGTAGCAGAATTCAGCAGTTTCCCTTTCTTCCCTGATTTCAGATATAATATCACTGAAATCCAAAAGCAGTTTAATATGTGCATTCTTTCTCATTATTGCCTCAAGCATATCTAAGGCCTGTATATTGCTTGCACCTTCCCATATGGGTGTTATCAATGCCTCACGATGCCATCTTTCTATGGGAAATTCCGATAAGAATCCAATTCCTCCATGGAGTTCCGTTGCCATCTGTGTTATTTTTGCTGAGGATTCGGCTGTTATGTTCTTTACTATATGTGTCATTAGTCTTGCATAATTGTATCCTTCATCGTATGGTGGCCTGGAATCGATGGAATTGTTGAAAAGTTGAATAGATTTGAATGTAAGGGCAATGGATCCTTCAAGAAGAACCTCCATATCCAGTAAATCTTTCTTTATTCCCGGGTGTTCTATAAGCAGATTTCCAAAGCTTTTTCTTTTCATGGTATAGTAGTATGCTTCAAGATAGGCTTTTCTTGCAATTCCACATGCTGCTGCACCATTGTCCAGCCTTGAAACCATTAAGTCCTCAGTTATATAGTATATTGCCTTTCCTGCATCACCTATCATCTGTGCCTCTGAGCTGTCCAGTTCTACCTCTCCAGATGGAACACTCTTTGTGGCACTTTTTTCCTTGAGTCTCCTGAGCCTGTAATTAAGATCCCCTGCGTGATTCTTCCTTGGTAAAAGGAATAGCGAAAGCCCCTTTGCACCATGATTTTCACCATGGAATGCAGATGTCAGTGCCACATCGGCGAGACCGGCATTGCTTGCAAAGTATTTGTCGCCGGTGAGATACCACACATTCTTGCCTGATTCTGCCCTTGTTTTATTGGATCCCAAATCGCTGCCACCCTGAATCTCTGTAAACCATGTCGCTCCCAGCAATGTTTCTTTTCCGTCTCCTATTAATCCAGGAACATAGTCCTTCTGATTATCCGGTGCGTATTTGTGTAATGCATATGCAGTCTGGTGCGTTAATGTCAGTATGCAGTATATACCAGGATCCGCAACAAGGTATCCCATGGCATAATGCTCCATTATAGATTTTCCGTGAAAATACGGGCGGCTGATTCCATATTCATGTATAAGCTTCTCAAGGACATGTTTTTCCATTGGGCTAATAAGAACACTATCTATTCTCTCACCATCTATGCTCCACATTTTCTGCAATGGTGGGGATACCTTATCTATGTAATCCGTTGTTTCATAAAGATCCTTACCTGCATAGGCACCCAGTGGACTGAGATTTAAGTGCTTCCCAAGATAAAAATCAAGGATTTCCTGAAATGGTCTGTCTATATCATAATGGTTTTTTCCGTATATACTGGATATATAGGAATATGTGTCATCCATAATAATATAACGTCAATCTGTATATAAAAATATGTCACTGGAATATTATTAATCAACTCCACTTCTGGTCAAATTAATGGACAATAGACTTTATCTCACTGTATATTATGATTTCCGTTGACCGTGTTAATACCTACCTCTGGAAGTTATCATCTCTCTGCTGCTTAAACTTCGTGGGTTTAACCCCCAAACCTCTATCCATTCCTTTCTGGTTCTACGATTACTATTTAGCCGATCTCGAACAATCATTCCCCGTTTTGCCTGTGTTTAAGGCAGGTTCCCCTATACACATATCAGAACACTCATTACTGGAGAGACCTCATCTTTGTTCACCGCTTTCATGCACCTTTGTCCAATTGACTTATGCAGTTATGCAGAAAAGTTCGCAAACATCCATGATTTTAGGATAATATAAACATTTTCACGAGGATTCATTAAAGAGAATTGATAACACCGGGAACGGTAGTTAACCCCCTTAACAGAAAACTTGACCATACATTAAATATTATATTGGCATAGCAATAAACTGTATATGTTGAGAATGATCAAGTATCCAGGTTCAAAAATCACAATTGTGGGTGAAATTCAGCGTGTATACGATTTATCTCAATGTTCAAGATTCGTTGATGTATTTTCCGGATCAGCTTCGGTGCTTATTAACATACGTGCCGGAATGGAGATTTATAATGATATTAACAGGGAACTTTATACATTATTTAAAGTGCTGAAAAATAACTTCGAACCATTCTATAAGGCTGCTGATGCCCTTGCAAGAGACCGCAACATGTTTTTTGATTATTATGATGGTAGAATAGTAATGGATACAGGCAATCCCGAGGTGGAAAAGGCTTTTTCCATTTTCTTTAATTTTAACACAGGATTTGGAGGCATGGGAGAAACATATGGCAAAAAGGACAAATCCCTCTATGGCACATACCGCAAAAATGTGTCCAATCTTCTGAAGGCTGAGCCCAAGATACGGAGAATGAAAATAGAAAATATGGACTTCAGGGAACTCATTGATAAATACGACGATCACGACACCTTTTTTTATCTGGACCCGCCATATCCAGGAAAGGACTGGTATGTGCATAATTTCCTCGAAAGCGATTTCATTGATTTAAAAAAAGTAATAGGTAGCATAGAAGGCACATACCTCATGAACTTCAATTCCATTGACAGCCTTCCGGTAAAAGTATTTGGAAAACCATCATTTGTAAAGGAATATAGGAATGAAAACGGGAAACCAGGAGTAACAAGTTCCAGGAAAGTTTCATTCTATACTAACAGTGGCATAAAACTATAATCCTGGAATTCCAAATTACCGTCTCACCTTTCAGGAAGTAAAAAAATGAATTAGAATGGATAACAATTATTATACATCATTAAATTACATTATTAATGATTTACCGTACAGGCTGTTCGGGCTGGAGTTATGAATTCTGGCGAGGCAAGATTTATAATTATTCAGAGCCCCCATCAAATTTTCTGAATGTTTATTCCAGAATATTTGACACTGTTGAAATAGATTCTACATTCTATGCGGCTCAGGGCCAGGAAACAGTTAAAAAATGGTATAATTCTGTTCCAGATGATTTTTTGTTTTCACCAAAAATGCCCAGAAAGATAACACATGAGGAAAAACTTGTAAAATGCGAAGATGACCTTGTTTACTTTATAAAAAATATTTCAATTCTTGGTGAGAAACTGGGAATAATACTGGTTCAGCTCCCACCTGATTTTACATTTAATTTAACGGTGCTGGAGAATTTTCTTGAAGTGCTCCCAAGTGGAATAAAATATGCAGTTGAGTTCAGACACATTTCATGGTTCAGGAAAGAAGTTTATGATATACTTAAAAAATACAATGTTATAATGGTATGGTCTGTTATTGATTATCTTAAAACCCCGGAAATAAAAACTACCGAAAATCTATATGTGCGTTTTCTAGGCAATAAATCGCTCACAAAAAAGGAACTTGGTGAATTAAGAATAAACCGGCACAGTGAGATGATACCGTGGATAGAAAGAATAAAAAACCATGATTCAGGACACGGTACGGCTTTCATATACGCAAATAACCATTATGAAGGACTCTCACCGGATACTATAAAATTTGTAAGGTACCGTCTCGGAATGCCAGCACCTCCTCCCATGGTTGTGGACAGGCAGAAGAAACTTTTCTAATGTTCTAGAATTTTAGGCGTTAATATTTTATATCTTCGTATTATCATCAAAAATGTTAATTGACTATGCTATTGCATCAATAAATGCTATGATGGGCAGAGTGGATGATATAGTAATATCGGTGTCTGCAGTTTTGATAACACTTTTATGGATACCAATAGCGCTAAATTTTTTCAGCACTGATGAGAAAAAAAGAA
>NZ_KI542708.1:47152-62331 GCF_000496155.1 Ferroplasma sp. Type II | reverse complement strand
AGGTATTACTCCTCTCCATCATACATGGATAAACTTGGGGAAACAAAGGTATTCGTAATACCGAAGAAGAATTCCACACTGAATGGATCTCTGAAATGGAAAAAAACAATGAAAGATTTTATTGAGAATACCATGCCATACCTGGAAGAGTACCATCAGAGAAGCAATTCAGAATCTGGATTTGCTGCAGACAAGAAGATGCTTGGATGGAATGTAGCACAGAGAAGGGATGACAGAATAGATAATGCACTATTCTGCACCGGCGTGTGGCACAACCTGTTCAATATGGGTAGATTTTAGAATAGTGTCCCACACTCTATTATATGGTAAAATAAATATATTAATAGACACTATTCATTTAAATGAATTGGAAATGGCTATCTATTCTAAAAGGGAGGGTATTTGGGGATAGAAAAACAATAAAATACAGCAATATACTTATTTTCATATCTGCCTTATTTGCTATTTTATTTTCATTTTATTCCATATTAAAAGCTTATACAATAAATGCATATGCCTGGGATCTCGGATTATATTCCCAGGCTTTTTATTCTTCAATACACGGGCAACTGTTCTATACAAGTTTGTTGGGTGAGAGTTATTTAGCAGAGCACTTTTCACCGTTCATGTTCCTGCTGGTTCCATTCTTTTATATATATCCAAGCCCTTACACTCTTCTTGTAATCCAGGCTGTATTTATTAGTTTTGCTTCAGTTCCACTTTACTATATATCTCTTCACATATTTTCAAACATGAAGGAAAAATATCCTAAAAGTGCGAAAAACCCACAACTTTATGCATTCATAGTTGCGATAGCATTTCTTCTTTCTCCCCTTACTGAAAGCCCCATATATTTTGATTTCCATTTAATGATTTTTCTCCCGTTTTTTTATTTTATATCGATTTATTTCTATCTCAAAAAAAGGATTCTATTAAATATATTATTCCTTGCCCTTATAGTCAGCCTTCATTCATCTTTCGTGTTCATTGCTGCAATGACATTGTTAATGGAAGTTCTAATTTCACGGTATTATTTGAAGGAAACCCATATAAGAATAAAAAATCTCACATATTTATTCCTTGCTGGTCTAATTGTAATGTTAATGTATTATACGGTAGCTGGGTATCTCAAGGGTGATATCGCACATAGCCAGAATATTGCCCTTTTTGTCAGTGGTGCATCTGGTGTTGCAACCAAAAGCATATTCGGCCTTCTTGTAATCCTATTATTTCACCCTTACATGTTCATAAAATATCTTCTGTCCAATTACAAGATAAAACTTCTTTTCCTTCTCCTCGCATTTATGGCAGTTGACTTTGCATTTTACCGGTTTATTATAGGGTTACTTCCAGCTATTCCATATCTTGTATACGCTATGACATCCTCATATATACCCTATTATTTTATGGGTTTTCAGTATTCCATGATGTTTATTCCCATAGTGTTCATTGCAGGTGTATTTGGAATATCCAAAATGATGGAAATCAAGCCTTCCATGGAAAAGAAAAGTAAAAGGGCGTACCGCAACCTTAGAAATACTATGATTGCCATTACTACATTTGCAATTGCTGCATTTATTATTATATCTCCAATATCTCCATTATCCATAGAGCCCTCAGGAATACATAATATGATCAATGAATCCAATGGCCATACAGGAAACCGGAACAAGATCATATACGCCATAGAAGAAAATATAAATGTGAATTCATCTCTGGTTACCGGTAATAATATATTTCCCATTTTTTATAAGGACATGAACGCAACGGCATTCCCATATAATAACATATCTTCACCAAGTCAGCATTTTAAGTACCTCATAGCTAATTTCAATGATAGCCAGACTTATATCAAAAATAGTTACAATATTTCACTTGCCAATCTGGCTTCAGATTATATGAACAGCGGTTCTTATGGAATTTTTGCAGAGGGATGCGGCATAATAGCACTTGAACTTAATTACTCTGGAAATCCAATAATATATAAGCCATTTAACTTATCATACAGCACAAAACAATTTATAGAAAGGAATGGCACATTATTTGGCCCAGTTCCAAATAACTCTATCTCCAGTTTTCAGAACCTTGAAAATACCGGTGCAAATATTTACTCTGGAAATACCACATATTTCCTCCCCGGAAATTACAGCATATCCATTTTACTGAATAACAGTTATAAAATTCCATCATCTGGAATTAATATTACGATTTTTGCTAATAATGGAAAAATAACTGTTGAACATATTAATTCAACATTATACAGGGTTAACGGTAATAAACTGACATTTAACGTTAATACAACAAAATTGTATATTGGCGTGATATATAGTTTTAATGGAATTTATAGTAGTAATAGCATAAAGGAAATGTCCATTTATCAGCAAGGATATTAACACCCACTGATTAAAAAATTATAATTCTATTTAATTTCTATTATTTTTATATTTGTCTCATTTATAATGGATAATTAATTAATTCCACTCAAATATAAATAATTTTCTCATACATATTAAATATCATGAGGTAATAAGACACTGTTATGGAAGCTAGAAATACTATAAAACATAATATAATAAAACGAAAACCCAAACTTAAAAAAGACCTAACATTTAACCAAATGGTTATGGTTGGTCTAGTAGGTGCGTTTGGTAATGGAGCTTTATTTGGTACTGTAGCCATGATAACAATAGCAGGTCCGGAAGCAATTCTGGCTTTTATCTTGGGAGCTGCAATATATTCGCTTATAGGTTTGACCTATATGGAATTGGGAGTTACGTATCCAGAGGCTGGAGGACCAACGAGATATTCAATTTACACACATGGAAGGTGGACAAATATTATTAATGCCATGTCGGATATAATATGGTATTTGTTTATCCCGCCAATTGAGGTTATTTCAATAATAGCTGGCATTAACTATTTTGACCCAATCTTTCTTGCACCAAGCGGTGCTCCGACATTTATCGGGGTTGTAGTTGGACTTGCACTGATGTTGGGACTGATTCCATTTAATTATTACGGGATAAAGGAATTTGGACGATCATCTCTATATACAGGCGCTGTTAAAATATTCTTTTACATGTCTATGTCCCTTGGCCTTATATTCTTTGCATTTGACTACGCTAATTTTTACAAATACGGATTCGCACCATATGGTGTAGCAGTTCCCTTATTCTCCATAATGCCATATGCCATGTACGACTTTGGAGCTATCAGGGTAATTCCAGACCTTGCGGAAGAAACAAATAACAGGAGCAAAATGCCAAGGGCAATTGGAATGGTTCTTCTATTTGAAACTCTAATATACATAAGTGTCGCATTTGCCATTACAATGGGAACAAACTGGTCACTGATTGGAGTTTTGCCAGGCAATTTTCTGGGTGTACAGGCAGCATTCCACGGAGATAACCCATTCTTTATACTGTCAAGACCCTTTCCATTTATATTTCTTGCGGCTGTTATAACTGGAGTGCTCACACCTTTTGTTACAGCTTATATATATTTAGGTTCTGGAACAAGAGTATTATTTTCAATGGCAAGGTCAGGTTATGTTTCTAGCAAGTTAAAAAGCATAGAGGAGAAACATTCTATACCATTATGGTCCCTTATTGTGTTCGCTGTGGTAGGAGTGGCACTTGTTTTCGTGACAGCACCGGTTCCAAGTATATATACATTCATAGATGATGCGACAGCTGCAGGATATATAGGTCTAATCACCAATCCCATAGCCCTAATGGTTACCAGAAGACAGGGTATAACAAAAAAGGAGGACATGGTAAGGGGAATGAACATTATAGCCCCACTGGCAACAGCGGGTTCAGCCCTAATTGTGTTCTGGACAGGGTGGCCATCAGAGCCATATGCCGTAATACTCATAGCTGCAGGAGCGGTACTATTTGGAATATTATCAAAGGTAAAGATAGGCGCAAAAAATGCACTGTGGTATGTTTTCTTTATAGGATTTGCCACCTTTATGGTAGCCACCAGTCATGACGGATTAACATCTGCAGTATTTCCTCAATTTTTCACATACATGGAAGGAACACTAATAACATTTGTTGTTGGACTCTTTGTAATATATCCACTTGGAGTACTGTCAGGATTTAAAAAACAGTTCATACACAAAGATTTCACAGAAGAACTTTATTCAAAAAAAGGCGAGGCAGAATGGAGTGAAAGTCAGGAATAAAATAAGATTTTTCATTTAACTTTATAAATGTTTAAGGCTAATAAATTTATGCTATTATATAACATAATTAAAAAATTATGCAATCTTATATAATGATTTTAACCATAACGCCGTTATGGAAAAGCTTAAGGAATACTGACATTATCTTGTATAATATAAACAAAGGTTCCAATTCATTCCCTGCAAAAATCTTATAACATTGTTTACAATAGAAAAATTATGATAACCTACATAACAGAAAGCGAAGTAAAATCTAATTTAAAAATGGGTGAATGCATAGAGGAATTAAGAAAGGCATTTATATCCTATGGAAAAGGCATGTCAGATACCCACTCAAGGGACAGGATAATGAAAAATAACAATATACTTAACACAATGCCAGGGTTTTACGCTGACAGACATCTGGCAGGGCTCAAAACCTATTATTCCGGACCCTCTGGCATACATTTTGTTGTAATAATATTTAATACGGAAAGACCCGAAGATCTCTACATACTGGAAGCAAATGCACTTGGCCAGATAAGAACCGGTGCACTTACTGCCATGGCAACTTCTGAAATTATAAAGGAGAAAAACATAAATTTTACTCTCATAGGATCGGGATTTCAGGCTGAATCCCAGTTTCTCGCAATGAAACAAATTTTCAATTTAAAACATGCATATGTCTATTCCAGAAATCAATCACATTCAAAGGCATTCGCTGACAAATTTGGAATAGAGCCATCAGCTTCACTAGATGTCCTTAAGGAATCTGACGTGATTACCACCATAACAAACAGCAACTCCCCTATTTTCAACTATAACCTCCTTCCTGACAGTTACCATATCAATCTGGCAGGTTCCAATTTTCCAATAAGAAGGGAGGTTGCTCCAGACGTACTGGACAATTCGGATAGAATAATAGTAGAAAATCTGGAACAGGCAATGAAAGAGTCTGCTGAAATCATGGGTGTAAAGGATAAAAATAAAATTGTAGAGTTCAAGGATTATATAGTTAACAAAGACAAATACAAGGGAAACAAAACAATATTTAAATCAATGGGTATAGGCCTTGAAGATATTGCAGCAGGATATGTTGTATTGAAAAATATGGGTTTGCTGACATACTCTCCATCCTAAAGGGGGTTATAACTTTTGCTTCGCTTTTATTCATCACGATCCAGATAGTTTCGCAAGAACTTATTACCAAGTCTTAAGGTCCCTGCCGGTTACGGTGTTGCCTCTTTAGGGGTATCAGTGCTCCCCTTGCACGCATCCCTGTCTACGTGCAATTAAAATACACCTTTACCTGTATTATGCCTAACAGAAACACAGAGGCGTTCACAACCTCTTATAGAGGATTTTACAGAAGAAATCTCCATCATGCCATTTTTGAGGACTTATCCAATGGATTCTTTTCTGACTCTCATTTCATGGATCAATATAGTCGTTTCGCAATTCATACAAATAGCAAGCTCAGTTACTTTCTTGCTCATTTAGGTGTAAATTTTTGATATTCAACTATTTAGACATTCAACGTCAACAGGCCTTAATGAGGTATATGTTAAATAGTAAAACCATATCAATAATAGATTTATATGGATGATGTGAAAGCAAGCATCCTGAGCGCCATTGGCAACACACCGATGGTACGGCTAAACAGGACGGGCTGCAGAAACATAGAGATTTATGTGAAGCTAGAGTATTATAACCCTAGTTTTAGCATTAAGGACAGAATAGCAATTGGGATGATTGAAGATGCAGAGCGGAAAGGCATAATAAATAAAGGCGATACCGTTATCGAGAAAACTTCAGGGAACACCGGAACGGGACTTGCAATTGCCTGTGCTGTTAAGGGATATCATTTTGTCACCGTCATGTCTGCTGGAAATTCAATGGAAAAGGCACAGATGCTTAAAGCACTGGGTGCCGAGGTAGTACTGGTTCCACAGCAACCTGGCGAAGACACGGATACAGTATCCAGAAAGGATAATGAAGCTGTCGAAAGAAAAACTGATGAACTGACTGAAAAACTACAGGCGTACAGGCCAAACCAGTATATTAATCCTGTAAATTATCTTGTGCACGAATACACAACTGGGAGTGAAATAATAAAACAGACAGACGGAAATATAGACGCTTTTGTGGCTTACATTGGCACTGGAGGAACATTTGTGGGAATATCCAGTGCACTGAAGAAATTCAGGAAGGATATAAAGTGCTATCCTGTGGAGCCTGAGTCAGCACAATTTCTGGCTGGAAAACCTGTCATAACCACAAGGCACAAGATTCAAGGAGGAGGACACGCTGTGAAACCACCATACTGGGATGAATCTCTAGTCGATGGATACCTCAGTGTTACAGATGATGAAGCCATAAACGTTGCAAGGTATCTCGCTGCTAAGGAGGGTTTATTTACAGGATATTCTGGTGGGGCAAATGTAGCAGCGGCTATGAAGCTGGATGACTCAATGAAGAGAGGTTCCATAGTCGTAACCATTCTTCCTGATACTGGTCTGAAATATCTTTCCTCTGACCTCTATAAATTTGACGATTGAAAATCAATCTAAAATTTAGGGACTTCCAAAAAGTGTGAATACAGTAAAAATCTCAGATATGGATATTATCCTATTGAAGCATGAAAATCCCTATCTGTCATTTTCCGGAATATTTCCTCACCTTTTCCAGGATCAAGTTGATACAGCATATGAAAGAACAGTGTTTTGTTTTCCGGATGTTTTTCTAACATATGTGCGAGGTATTCTGCAGTTTTATCCGCTGAGTCTATGGCAAGCTGACCAGCTGCAGAGTCATCAGAGAGATTTGTATGTATATCTTCCAGTGAACTTAGAAATTCATCTGTAACTTCCACATGAACTGGAGAAATATTCAGGTGTACTGTTGATGGAAGGCCTAATTTTATGTTAGATGGCTGTATTTGTGGATACCATCCTTTTTCAATCATTTTCACTCCCGTTTGAAATATGCTGTTAACATTGTCCTGAAATGCGAATATTGTGGCATCAGGTTTCCCCGTGATTTCATAGCCTATATTTTTTATTCCCTGTGTTATCCTTTTGTAGGCAGTGAGCGTTTTGCCTGCCAGTTCAGTATAACCACGGTAACCAAGATAGTTCATAATTGCCCATGAGCCAGCAAGTGGACCAGCGGATTTAGTTGCCTGTATTCCTGCGTTAGACATAGGATACCCTGGCCATCTTGCATTTACATAGATCTGATGTCTCCGAAGTACCGCGTTTCTGTACAGAATCACCGATGAACCCTTTGGCGTGAAACCATATTTATGAAGGTCAATAGAAATAGAGGAAACTCCGGGCAATTTAAAATCATATTCTGGCACTTGTTTCCCAAGCCTCTTCAAAAATGGAAGGATCATTCCACCTACACATGCATCCACATGTAGCCATAATTTATATTCAAGGGCAATATCAGACAGTTCCTTTATGGGATCAATAATACCGTATGGAAATGATGGTGCCGACCCAACTATCATGGCCGTACTCTTGGTGATAGCCTTCCGCATAAGAGAAATGTCTGCCTGGTACTCAGAATTTACTGGTATACGTTTTTCCCGCATTCCAAGATATTCAACAGCCTTACTGAAAGATGGATGAGCTGTAACAGGCAATATAACCTCCGGAAGCGAGTTGTGATTTTCCAGGAATGTATCCCTTGCCGCTTTTACTGCTAGTATGATGCTCTCTGTACCTCCAGTGGTAAATGTGCCTGCAGTTCTATCATCACCATTCAACAGTGAGCCCATCATGGCAATAACATCGTTTTCAAGTTTTAGGGTACTTGGGAAAGCATGATAATCCATTCCATTTCTGTTTGAAAATTTCAAGAATATGTCCTGTAGATTATCCAGTTCTTTTATTCCTGGGTCATAAAAATATGTGAATAATCTGCCTCTGCTGTTTTTTATATCGTATTTTCCATAGGAATCCAATACATCGTGAATTTTTTCAGAGCTTAAACCATTTTCAGGAAACTGTTTTAACATTATTTAATATAAGGTTAAGGTTAAAAAAATTTTCCGGAAAAGTTTATTTATGGTGTTTCTTTATTTTTTTCCCTGCTGCAATTATTATCTTTTCTGCCAGTATCTGATCTGAATCTATTATGGGAAGGCAAGTGTATTCCTGTTTAAGTATTACCGGTATCTCAGTACATGCAATAATAATTGAATCACAGCCATTTGCCTCCAGATCCCTGATTACGGGGGCCAGAATGGATTTGCCTTCTTCAGTATTACCTAATTTTACAGCCTGAACGGCAGCCATAACCTTGTCTTCCTTCTCTGGAACTACTGGGTGTAATCCTGCTGCAGCCAGGCTATCTATATACAACCCAGATTTAATCGTGGCTGTGGTTGCAAGAATTCCTGGTTTTCTGTATCCAGATTCCAGTGCAACTTTTACCGTTAGGTCTATCATATTTAGTACCTCTACATTTTTATGGAATTTATCAAACCATATATGGGCTGTATTGCATGGTATTGCTATAGTTCTGATTCCATTCTTTTCCAGAAAATCTATACCTTTGTTAATAGCGCTAACAGGGCTTTCCTTGCCGTGAAAATATGCGTCTATCCTGTTTGGTATCTCGGGATCGCTATATAGTATATACCTTACATGGTCCTGATCCTTTTTTGCATCTGTCAATTCAACCACACGGTCCAGGAATTGATTTGTTGCCTTTGGTCCCATACCTCCTATAATGCCTATTTCTATGTCCATAATTACCATAATGAAATCCACAAAGGTAATTTAAATTATCCCTTGCAGTATATCAACCCCCATGTTCTATTAAAAAAACCTACCACATTAGAGTATAAATGTACGAAAAATAAATGATTGATATGTACAACCTTATTCCAGGAAACATACTAATGCTCTCAGTGAACCGTTCTCAGAAGATTATGCAGTCTTATACATCATCTCTGTTCGGAACGCATGCTATCTCAATCAGACCTGGTCCAGAAACATCAGGCATGCTTCTGGTGTACAGGTATTCATCCATCATGGATGGGAAAGAGTTTGCCACACTCACGGGGAACGGGTCTCCGTATGCCACAATTCAAGGAAATATAGGAATAAGGTAAAATAAATAGCTCAACGTTATTTATATTGCTCCTGTAGCATATAATATCATTGTAATATAAAATACACCTTTCCTATCTATCCGGTCTGATGCTGGAACTTAAACTGAAAAACCTGTAATAGGCCAAAAGGGAGACCGTACCAGAAACTATGCTATGTAATTGGCGGGAATACTTACCCATATTGTTGCAACTGAGTACATACAGAATGCTTTCTATTTCTTGACCAAGATATAATATCAAAATGTTACTATAAAAATTATTAAATTCAAAGGTATTTTAGAGATAACTTAAGCCATAGCTATCTGGCTTGCATGTTCTAATCAATATTTTTTTGATTCAAATCTCTATATAATTCAAGTGTGACCCAGTCAAGTTTTTTCATGTCCATTTCCGTATCAACTATTAACTGAAAATACTCCTTAGCTCTGTATTCTGGAAGAATAAAATTCATAAACAGTTTGTCATCAGATGCATAAATAAATAAGAAAGTCCACGTAAGCCTGTGTTTTTTGGCCTTGGAAGCCAGTAAAAGCAATATATCATCATCAGTCCTTGTCTCATATATATGCTCAGTACCCGATATTTCCTCCATTCCTTGAACAGAGCTTAAATCCTGGTTAGAGTAAACGATTAACCTGAAAGTTCCATCTATGGGGTAGTTGTCCACAAATTGGCCTATACACCCTGTTTCCCTTAATAGTTTTACCATCCTGTAATGGTTGAATTCTTTAATAGGAAGGCTAATCTGGATATTCTTTAATCTTACATCCATTTCACCTAAGTGATCAAGAAAACCTCTGGACGGTTTCAAGGTAATCTTTCCAATGGTTGATTTCTCATGGCAGTGTTTTGACAGTAGGTCTGAGAATGCCATTTCTGCATTTTCATGCATAAATCCTTTTATAATCATATTTCCTGATATTATACCTGCATAGCTTATTACAAGGCCGTTTATAGAATCAAGATCATTAATGAATTCAGTTGTTCCCTTATCCTCTATTTTTTCCCTTGACACGTAGTAAAGCTCTCTTTCATCAATATTTGCAAGTGGGAAAAAAGGCTTCAATGAATCGTTTATACCTGATTTTGGTATGAAAACATGAAAATAGAAATTATTACCATCACGTGCCAGAGTTCCAAATCCACTAAAGTTTGTAGCTCTGCTTAATATTAATTGCCTGGAATTGATGTTCAGAAAAATCTCAAAATATTTGGATAATCGGGCATCTTTCAGGAGGAACTTCATTAACATTTATTTCATAAATATATAAAAACATTCCCTTACCTACAATAAATGAGTGTTCATAAGAGGGAAACGGTTTTCCCTTTAAAGTGTCATCCAGTATGATTGAATAAACATTGAAATATATCTTCGAAACATACAGAAAACCTATCTTAAATGTTTGTTCCACATGGTTGTGGTTTACTTAAAGAAATCAGATAATGGAGTCTAGGCTATCAAAAGCACGAAGATAGTGCTCATTCAAATCTTTAAAACTTAGTTCCATGCTTTAACGCTGCAGTTTCTTTTATTTTCACGCTGCAGGCATTTGATCCATATACGTTGCATATCTTAATTTTACAGGCAGAACAACTCTTATTTTAGGTTAACCGGAACATAGATATCTGTTTTTCTCTAATATTGAGATATATCATTGTAATTAGCTTTGTCTTGACATTTTTCGGTCTTTCATTATGAATATAAACAAGTACGGGAACCTGGTGGAGTTCTAATAAACAGCCATTGTAGTATTTGACATGTATTGGAAATTTAGAAAAATGAAGCATGATCTGGAACACTCCAACATGATCCATTACTACAGTTCATGTAACTACACCATTTATGATTGCTTGAATTCCGTAATAAACATAATAAACTGGGTCTCATAGTATGACGGGCATTCCAGGATAAACAGCTATGCAAAGCTCTGAGGCCGTACAACCATCAAAATGATGTAAGCGGGGTGCCTCTATATGAATCATACACCTCATATTCTTTTGGTGATATAAAGTTTCTAAAATATTAAAGTGTGGTTGCCAGGATGATTACCTTATATTTTTAAATATATTATCATCATCATAAGATTGATTTTTAGGCACTGCCTTGACATTTTTTACAGGTTCAATTCCATTCGCAGTTATTTTGAATTCAAATGGGGTTGAGTCAAAAACAGTGCCACGCATTTTAACTACCTTTCCCATTCTGGACATGCCATCATCCCCTAAACTATAATCAAGCTTTATAATTCCTGTGGCATAATATTCTTCTATACCGAACATACTCAGTTCACTGTTTCTTAATCCACTGGTAACTAGCACTGTAACACCCTTTATGGCAAGGCTGTTCATAAACAGGTTTACAAAATCGTCGTCGGGTATAAGCAATAGTGTTACAGGATCTATAACAACTCTTTTAATGCCCTTTGAAATAATTATTTTCTTCAGTTCTGTAACAACCTTTGTAATAAATTTTCTGAAATCTGTTTTTCCGGAAGAAATCTCGGATTTCATTGACCGAATCTGGTCAGAAATTTCCATAACCTCAATTTTTCTTTCCCTGTATGCGTCCGCAAAACCTATGTTCATTGTTCTTATATTATCAAGGAACTGGTCGGGAAAAGTATCAGTGAGTATCATCAATCCTTTTTCACCTACGCTGCTGCCGTAGGAGAGGAAAATACTGGATAGAGTAGTCTTTCCGGCACCTGTATTTCCAGATATCAGGTATACATATCCGGGCCGCAAGCCTCCAGATAATTTTGCATCAAGGATTGTAATCCCAAATTTTGCACGGGAGGATTCTATTTGTCCTGTATCAATTCCTCTGGAATCTATAATATCAATTCCATATATGTTACACATTTTTTTGATATACTCTCCAAGTTCGGAACTTGTTATCAGAATCTTCTTATTTATTCCTGCATCCATAACCTGGGAATTAAAAAGCATTATATCGTTTGTAGATGTTTCTGCATTTCCCATTTTCACCGCTACCATATCATTACCTGAGGAAATAATATAATCAAATTTATATTCCATTCCTGAAGCACCCTGTACCGATTTATCAGGTGTTACCTGAATTTGGTGGATGTCAAATTCAAATTGTTTTGAAGCAATTTTAGCCAGAATATCATTGTCCAGTTTAATCAACGTTCATTTATTGATCAACAGGATATAAATTTTTTCCAAGGCACAGATAATTATCATCAATTCTTCGTACCAAATTCCCCATAGAGTTCAGGATCAAAATCACAGGAATTTTCTAACTTTACAACATTTTTACCATAAAGTTCCAAAGATGAGGAAAAAACCATTTTAGTATATTCCATGATCCTGTTTGATGCTATTACTGAATTAGAATACATACGTCCGTTCTTTATTATGATCAATAGTAGATTCCTGAAGATGCCCCTGGAATTTGCCTTATCCGTTATGAGGCTAAGCAGTTTATTGCTGGCATATGTCTCATATATATTATCCTCTCCTGAAATGCAGGTAAAGCCATTTCTTTCTTTTACATGATTTTCTGTAAAAATAATGACCTTAAAATCATTCTTGTTATATGGATTCTCCACAACCTGTGCTATACCATTATTTTTTTCCAGTATTTGAACTGCGTAATCTTCTGAATGAACTGAAACAGGAATTGAATACTGAATGATGGAAAGCGGCATTCTGCTATTTTTGTTTCCTAATAAAACAATTCCTCCTTCACTTTCAGTGAGTGTCATATCATCCACAAAGTATGGTATCGCCAGGTATTTATTTAATATTAAGGATAAATCCTTTTTGTACAGTCTATGGAATCTTATTCTCATAATGAGTTTTCCACTTTCTATGGTAGTTTCACCGAATGCTATGGATGGAATAGTCCATAATTCCTTTATAAGGGAAAGAATTTTAGTGTTAATGATGGGGTGAGAAAGCATATAATAGTTTTCAGTTTCCACTGGACTGTATGTTTCAATAAGCTCTTTAACCTCGAAGTGTACTTTATTTTTCATTATAAAAGCCTGAAAGTAATAGTTTTCAGGATTTTTTGAATCTTCTTTGATAAAAATACTCATACCCAAATCATGAAGTTTAGACCATCTGAAGATATCTGTATTATCGGATATGACTAACTTCAATTTCATATCTAATTTTGTGTCTATATCTTTAACATTCATTGCTGTTTAATTATATCTATATATATATAATTAATCTAAGTGGTCAAGGTATTTTTAACAGATAATAACAATTTTGACTGCAGAATAGGAATATAATAAATGAACTGCCTGTATTGCAGTATAAAAATACTTATATACGCATCCTATTAATTTCCAATGGATGTAATTATTATTTCTGATGACCTGAGTGGGGCTGCAGGCATGGCATCTCTCATAGGAGAGAGAGTTCCAGTGGTACCATTCAAAAATATAGATCTCATAAGAAAAATAAGTTCCTCAACTGTATCTCTGGATATTGAAACCAGAAATACGGGAAACGCAGGACAACGATTAAATTATGTAAAAGAGCTGTATTCAGGGGCGTTGATTTTGACACGCATTGATACGATGCTCAGGGGAAGCACCCCTGATTTTATAGAATTCATGGGTAAATATGGGAAGCTGCTCATTACAGACACTATACCCGACTTTGGGCGGTATACATATATGGGCTCAAGTATCCAGAATGAAACCAAATTGCCGATTCGTGATATTGTTCCTGTAGAACTTTATGATTCGATAATAATTGCAGATTCAAGTACTTACACTGACATTGAAAAACTAGCGCGAAGATGTCTGAATGAAAATTTAATTCCTGTAGACCCTGGAATAATGATAAAATTGTATCTGGAGATGAGATAGATGAATAACATGGCCATTATTATTGGAAGCTGTACAGATATAACCTACAGGCAGGTAAATTATATCAGGAACAATTTGATTTCCCCGGTCAATTCCAGTACTGGCCATTTCAATATTCAACTGTTCGATCTTACCGGAAATAATTTTGCAGTGATTACTAAAAAGGATTTCATATTATCCTTGAAGGAATACTCAGTACTAGTCTTAAGCGGAGGTGAAACGGCCTATACAGTGCTGGATAATGCAGATTTCGGCTACCTTGAAAGTGGGCCGCACATACTGCCACTTATTTCCACGGGAATTATTTATGGAGGAATACTTGATGGCAAAAAATATATAATTAAGGGAGGAAGCATCGGAGACGAAAGCATATATAAAAAAATCATTGAATATGCAGATATAAATATGAGGTAAAAATATGAGACCATGATCAATATGGGCATAACTCTGGGCGATCCTGCCGGGATTGGACCTGAAATTGTGGTTAAATCAATTAATTCTATTAAAAACCGGAATTTTAAGATAACATTATTTGGTGATAAGGAAAATTACAAAAATACCATGGATAAATGTGGATTGCATTTAGAAGGAGAAAAAAACCTCGACTTCATAAACACTGGCAACGGCGAACCTATACAGATTGGAAAGGTTACTGCTAGTGCCGGAAAAGTTGCTTACAGAAGCATAGAAATGGCTGTGCAATTTGCAATGGCTGGAAAAATAGACACAATTTCAACTGCGCCGATAAATAAAGAGGCTATTATAAAGGCAGGCTCACCATATATTGACCATACAACAATGTTAAAGGCCCTTACAAACTCCAGGTTTATAACCACACTTTTTGAAGTGAAGAAACTGAGAATAACCTTTCTTTCAAAACACATGTCACTGATAGATGCGGTCAAATTTGTAAAATATGAGAATGTATACAATGCAATAATAGATACGGAAAAAAGCCTTAAGCTTCTTGGTTTTATGGAGCCAAAAATAGCAGTCGCTGCTTAAATCCACACGCAGGGAATCCGGAATGTTGAAA
>NZ_KI542708.1:26636-47102 GCF_000496155.1 Ferroplasma sp. Type II | reverse complement strand
ATAGCAGGGCAGGATAAGGCAGATTATGTAAGTATGAAAGAGGCCATTCTGACAGCAAACAGATACGCATCAGTATATAAGAAAAGATTGAAACTGCTGGGTTATTAATTGGTTTTTTATAATATGATGTAGGGTTAGTTATAAATTTACTTTATGGATAAACTGTTTAGTCTAGTAATTATTAAATACTCAATTATCATTATGATATGCAAATGTCCCTTGATGTACAATGAGGGATATATATTATGTTAATGGGGTAATTAAATGGAAGAGGACCAGGTAGATAAAAAATATGCCAGATTTGTACTGGCATTGTTCGCCATGATAATAGTGGCCGTTATGTATGTGGAAGGTATGCTTACACCCTCACTGCCTTCAATAGCTGAAGGTTTTAATATTACTGTAGATCAGGTAAGTTTAGTGCTTTCAACCTACTTACTAACAGGGGTTGCATTGAGTCCTGTTGTTGGTAAACTGGCAGATTTGTATGGAAAAAAGAAAATGATGTCCATAGTAATGCTACTATATGCTGGAGCTGTATCAGTGACGGGTTTTTCACCGAATTTTACATTCATGGTGGTATCCAGGGCGGTTCAGGGTATAGGCCTTACAATAATGCCCCTTGGCATGGCCATAGTAAGGGAAGAATTTCCCAGAAATATGGTACCAAAAGCGCAGGCACTGATCAGTGGAATGTTCGGTGTGGGATTTGCGGTAAGCCTCCCGCTTGGATCATTCATATCCGATTATTACGGATGGAGGATGACTTATCATACTGCCATACCATTCATAGTTATCCTGGCCATTCTTACAATATGGAAAGTCAGGGAATCGAAATACAGAAGGCCTGATGTAAAGGTTGACTATGTTGGTGCAATTGCCCTTGGAGTCCCGCTTGCATTGATAGTGCTCGCTATGTCAGAGGGATCCTCATGGGGATGGCATTCACTTTTATTCCTTGGCATGGCAATAACCGGTATAGTGCTTCTTATTCCCATGTTTTTCTATGAAAAACACTATTATAACCATGGTGGAGAAGCCATATTCGATATGAAATTGCTTTCAAAGAGAAATGTACTTATTGCAAACATTGCACTGACAATCTCTGGACTGGGAATGTACCTTTCCATGCAGGCATTGTCCTACAGATTCGAAACACCAACACCATACGGATTCGGGTTCTCAATACTGGAGACGGGTGTCTCAATGGTTGCCTTTGCGGCAGGAATGATCATATTCTCCATAGTTACGGGAAAACTCATATCAAAAACCGGTGTTAAGCCACTGGCCATTGCAGGGTCATTTGTCACCGCAGTTGGATTTTTACTTCTATCAGCATCCCCAGGGCTTGCAATGACACTTGCGGATGAGGTCATAATAGGGTCGGGGATGGCAATAATGAATGCATCAATAATCAATTTACTTGTACTTTCCGTGGAGGCACGGGATATGGGGCTTGCCACATCAATGAACAGTACCTTTAGATATATAGGGAGCAGCATTGGAGCACCCATAGCAGGCACAGTGCTTTCACTGTATACTGTTATGGATGTTGTTCACACTGCAACAGGAAAAATAATATTTTCATTTCCCGACTCAACTGCATTCAGGTATGCTTTTACCATTGGGGCAATGTCATTTGTTATAGCTGGATTTGTTGTACTGTTTTCCAGGGAAGTGCTGGGAAGGAGAAACGAAATAGTAAAAACAAGTAAAGTTCTTCCTGTGAAGGAATAAAAGTTAACTGCCGCCCGAGGGATCTGTTCCATAAGAATAGCCCTAGAGTTGATTAGGCGGCTTTAACTATTTTAAATTATTATTAATGATATACATGATAATATTCGTGTGCTATACATTCCTGCAACCCGAAATCTTCTTCCAATGGATGAAATCTTAGAATGGATCAACTCGGCCTTTACATTGTATAAAATGATACAATTCATTATATTGCCAATATGTGGTTCTAGCATTCACCCATCTACCTTCATTACATATAAAAATGATGGCAAATGGATGGCCCCTTTTCTGTAATATAGCTTTGATATTAGAAGGTTGGATTTACTGGCTATTCCAATATCTAACATTATTCTCACAAATATAAGGTCTCCTGATTTTTTGCCTCGTTTTGATAAATTATTGTTGATAAATTTATTTACCCATATTCAATTATCCGGACATGGATAGTTTTACAGTAAACAAAGCAATAATCTTTGACCTTGACGGAACAATATGGAACTCAATACCGTACAGGATACATGCATGGCAGCTAGCATTTAGGGATTATGGCATGGACACTGATCCTGAGGTAATACGGCTGATGATCGGCTATCCAGGGTCAATGCTCATCAAGAAAATGAATGCAAAGGATCCTGAAATAGAAAAAACAGAGGAAAAATATTTTGAAAAGATGCTAAATGATGTTAAATTTTATCCGGACGTTGAGAAAACTTTCCATGATTTAAAAAAATTAGGATTTAAAATTGCCATAGTCACATCCTCAAGGAGGAATATGGTCGAAAAAATAAAAATAGAAGCCGATGCAATAGTTACAATGGATGATGTATCATCAGGCAAACCAGATCCGGAAGCCTATCTAAAAGCTATAAAAATTGTGGGATCTACTCCTTCACGGACTATAGTTGTGGGTGACATAGATAACGACCTGATTCCAGCTAAAAAATTGGGATGTATTGCCATACTTGTTAACCATGGATTGCAAAAAAAATCTGAGAACAAAGATTATGAAATAAAAGATATCCATGAAATTCTGGATATAATTCAAAGTCTAAACTGGAAATAAATTTAGTATGTGGTTGTTACCACATTATAATTTGTTCCCTGTCTGATGCTGAAATCTCAAAATCACTGTGGAATTTAGGATGGTTCCATGGAGGGAGCTGTGACCTCACGGATCCTGGTGAGTGTGGGTCTATGGTTGCAAGTCTCCTTGCTTCATTGTCCCTTATCTTTGTCCTCCAGACCTGACACCATGATATGAAAAATCTCTGCTCAGGTGTCAATCCATCTATTATTGTATTTTTTCCGGGTTCGGCCTTGAGACGCTTCTGGAGTGCCTCATAGGCAATAAGCACCGCACCCAGATCTGCAATATTTTCTCCAAGGGTTAATTTGCCATTGACCTTCAGTCCAGGAAGTATTTCAACTGAAGAATAAAGATTCACCACCTTCTCTGCCATATCATCGAAACGCTTCCTGTCTTCCTCTGTCCACCAGTTTACCATATTTCCATGCTCATCAAAGTGGCTTCCCTGGTCATCGTATCCGTGTGTTATTTCATGTGATATTACACCACCTATTCCTCCGTAATTTACCGCATCATCCATTGCAGGATCGAAGAATGGCGGCTGCATAATTCCGGCTGGAAATACTATTTCGTTTCCCATTGGATTGAAATAGGCATTAACTGTGGGAGGAGTCATAAACCATTCTTCCCGATCTACCTGTCCACCAATTCTCTCAATCTGCCGTTTTATTTCAAATAATGCCGATCTCTCCACATTGCCTATATAATCATCCGGCTTAATATCCACTGAGGAATAATCCTTAAAATGTTCGGGATACCCAATTTTAGCACGGAAAGTGGCAAATTTAAGAAGGGCCTTCTCGCGTGTTTCCCTGCCCATCCACGGATTTTTCTCCAACCTTTCACGAAATATATCCTTTAAATCATTCACGAGTACTGTTATTTTTTCCACTGCATCCTTCCCGAAATACTTATCAACATAGGCTTTTCCCAGGGAGTCTCCTATGGATGCATCTATAACATTTACTACTGTTTTCCATCTTGGAGCTAGCTTTTCCTGTCCAAGGAGTATTTTTCTGAAAAAATTGAAATTTTCATTGACAACCTCCTCATGCAGAAATGGGGCACTGCCTGTGAGAACCTTCCACCTAAGATATTCAGCAATATCTTCTACCGGTCTATTTTTTAACATTTCATCTGTGCTTTTAAAAAATTCCGGTGCATCCACTATTGCATATTCAAGATTGGAAGCACCTATAAAACTTAAGTAACGTTCTAACCCGAGCTCAGGATATTTATTATATAATTCCCTTGCTGGAAACTTATTATAAGCCTTCTCCACATCCCTCAGATCGGTTTTGCTCCTGCTGTACCTTGCCAGTTCAGTTTCAATTGACTACCACAGTTTCCGCTGCCTTCTGTGCCCTGCTGCCATCATAACCATACAGTGCAAACATATTGGATATATGTTTTTTATACGCCTCAAGAATGGGCTTCATCTGCTCATTCAAATAATAATCCCGATCCGGAAGGGAAAGCCCATCCTGACCTATGTAGAGTGAGTATATGTCTGCATTTTTGGCGTCCTCGGCACTACCAACATCAAAGAGTATCTGGACACTTTTCATTGTCAGCTCAGCGAATATTTCAGGAATATTGTCTGGCGTCAATTGACTAATGCGGTGCATAAGATCCTCTATAGGAGTGAATTTTATTTTTTCAATGGTCCCGGTATCCATTGCCGATCTATAGAAAATTCCAAGTTGTTTCTCAATGTCGTTTTTTGGATTCTTTTCGGCATTTTCAAGTATACTTTTTAAAATGTACATATTCTTTTCATAGAGCATATCAAAGGCGCCATATCTTGATTTGTCTTCAGGAATGGAATTCTCATCCATCCATTTCCCATTGCAGTATCCATAAAAATCTGTGGATGGATCGCGTGACCTGTCCATGTATTTCTCAGAGAAACCAATATAACGTTTTAGAATATCTTCCCCTTCATCCATCTTTTCCTATGACAGGATTTTATATAATATTTACCACAAATACAGGATTGAATTAAATCTCCCAGCCAAATGAATGTGTTACGGCCCTTTTCCATTCCATGTAACCTGATCTGGCTTTTTCTGCCCCTGTATCAGGATAGTATTCCCGTTCAACAGATGACATTGCCTGTAGCTCCTCGAGCTTCCAAAATCCCGATGCTATTCCTGCTATATAGGCCGTTCCTGTGGCAGTAATTTCGGTTGTATCTGTCTTTATTATTTTATGCCCTGAAAGGTCAGCCTGGAACTGCATGAGAAATTGGCTTATGGTTAACCCACCATCTACTTTCAGTTCTTTAACCGGGGCGATTTTTTCGATTTCAAGAAGCACATCTTCTGTCTGGTAAGCAACAGATTCATATGCCATACGTGCCATTTCATTCCTTCCTGTGGAGTGATTTAGCCCAATTATAATACCTCTGGCAGATGGATCCCAGTATGGAGAACCTAGTCCTGTGAATGCAGGAACTAGATATGAACTCGTATTCCTGGACTTCAGTGCCATTTCCTCAAATTTGCTGTATGATTTTACATTCAATAGTTTTTTTGTCCAGTCTATGGCCGATCCCGCACTGAATATGCTTCCTTCTACAGCATAGCTCACTTTCTTATATTCAAGACCGTAAGCTACTGTCCCAATAAGAGCCCCTGCATTTGGTATGTCTGATCCAGAATTTGCAAGCATGAAGGAGCCAGTGCCATATGTGTTTTTAGCCATACCCTTTGATATTGCGGCATGTCCGAATAGGGCTGATTGCTGGTCCCCAATAATTGAATATACTGGAATTTTCCTGCCTGGAATCAGTGAAAGAGTTCCAAATGTGCTAAGTGATGGATGTACTTCAGGAAGCATGGACTCAGGTATTCTGAATAAATCCATAAGTTCCCGATCCCATTCCAATTTTCTAATATTGAACAGCATTGTTCGGGAGGCATTAGTGTAATCGGTAGCCTGTGGCCTGGAACTGTCAAGGTTATATAAAATCCATGAATCTACAGTACCAAATACCATATATCCATTTTCAGCTTTTTCTCTTATGCCCTCAACATTGTCCATTATCCATTTTATTTTTCCTGCACTAAAATATGGGTCAGGCCTGAGTCCAGTTTTTTCACCTATGAGGCTTGTATACACTGCCATGCCTTTCATTATGTTTTCAGTGCGCCTGTCCTGCCAGACTATAGCATTGTATGCTGGAATCCCACTGTTTTTGTCCCAGATAACAGTTGTTTCCCGTTGGTTGGTGATTCCTGCAGAGTCAATCTCTTTTACATTTACCCCTGCAATTTTTATAGCTTCTGAAATTACCTTTTTTACAGAAGAAATTATGAAATAGGGATTTTGCTCAACCCAGCCTTCCCGGGGATAGAAGGTTTCCATTCTGACAGCTGCTTTTCCCATTATCTTGCCGTCACTGTCAAAAATTACAGCTTTGCAGTTAGTAGTTCCAGCATCTATTGATAGTATATATTTACCATGCATATAATTGTAATATAAATTCCATATTTTAACTATTATCTGTCATACTCTCCATCCTAAGAGATCGGAGGTTCTCACTTTTGCTTCGCTTTCATTCCTCACGGTCCGGACGGTTTCGCAAGAACTTATTACTAAGTCTTAAGGTCACTGCCGGTTACATTGTTGCCTCTTTAGGGGTATCAGTGCTCCTTTTGCATGTATCCCTGTCTACGTGCAATTGGAATATGCCTTTACCTGTATTATGCCTAACCGGAACACAGAGGCGTTAACAACCTCTTACAGAGGATTTTACAGAAGAAATCTCCATCATGCCATTTTTCAGGACTTATCCAATGGATTACCTTCTGGTTCTTCATTTCATGGATTAATATAATAGTTTCACAATTGATCCACATCGCAAGCTCAGTTACTTTCTTGCTTATTTAGTTGTAAAATAGTATCATTCATCGGATTAACTTCTCCAATTATTTTGTAAAAATAAAATTATATTCAATTGCCGTGTTTTTTGCCACTCTCTTCATAAACTGGTGTTATACCCATATTTTCTGTATAGTTTATAACACATATGAATTCGAGGTCTCTATCCTCAATATTCCTGATTTCATGAGTATATTTTGTGTCAATGAAGATAAAATCACCCCTGCCAAGTTCCATATAATCCCCATTCACATTAACGCTGCATTTTCCATCAATAATGTAAAGGCTTTCAAAATAATCATGGTAATGTAGCTGTATGAATCCATCCGGTTTTATTACGAACCGCCTCATTGCATATGTACTTTCTTGTCTGTCGGTTATGAGCCACTGGATATAAGTGCCCCGGGAATTTCCAACCTTGACCTCCTGACTGTCTATATCCTTTATATTACCCTTATAATATCCCTCCATAAAATCCCATCTGTATGTATATTATAAATTATTCGGTTCAACTGGCAATTACAGTCTTTTTGATTAACCAATAAACCAGGTAAATACTGAAAATCATAAACATAGGAATACCACACCAATGGATTGATTTAAAATCTATAAATTTATTTCAATTGGATTCTTAAACAGAGTGATCTATATTAATGGTGACTGGATATATTTTGATCTACCATTTAGAATGTATGCATCCCTGTGGCAGAATTCGTGAAAATTATTTATGATAAGTTAAATACAAAAAATTTATCAAAGATATCTTATTATTTCATTTATGGTGTAATAAATGCCAGGAGTTGTGATAGGCCATTCAATAACTGTACAGCTGCCACATGGTTACAGGCTGATCAGGCAGTCTGATACTGGCAAGGAATTCGTATCGGAAGATAAAAAAATGCGCGATTACAGGCTCTCTTATTTTTATGACTGGAGCCGGGAAGACAATAACATCGTAATTGTGAAAGAATCACATAATGGGGGCCTTGACGGTGTAGTTATGTTTCACCTTGAACCCAACATAGAACATCCAGACAGGATAGTTATTGAAATGCTTGCAAGGAACTATGCCAGCCCGGGTAGCTCAGGATCAGGATACGATCTTTTAAGAGTTGTTGAAAATAATGTGGCGAAAAGGTTGCAAGTTAGAAGGATAGACATAGAGGCGGTTAAAAACCTGGAAGGTTATTATAATTCTCTGGGATATGAAAAAACAGGTGAAAATTACTATGATTCATCATGGAA
The DNA here is from genome assembly GCF_000496155.1 of Ferroplasma sp. Type II. Taxonomy (NCBI): domain Archaea; kingdom Methanobacteriati; phylum Thermoplasmatota; class Thermoplasmata; order Thermoplasmatales; family Ferroplasmaceae; genus Ferroplasma; species Ferroplasma sp. Type II. The sequence continues at coordinate 39,148 of NZ_KI542708.1, read as the reverse complement.
GGAAATAATTAACATGACCAAAAGAGTTTAACCACCGGCAAAAATTCTAATGAAAAGTTTTCCTGTGTCAGCATCCAGGTGAGAAGACCTCTCCTTGGTCTGGGCAAGATGAATACATGCACGTCATTACTAAACCTGTATTTCTGGAACAGTTTGTACTGGAGCTCACTACGCTCCGGATGAAACAAGTGCATTATAATCGGTATGAAAGGTTTTTAGAACGGCATCGAATGCCTGTTAAAGTGATCACAAGGGTTACTTATATGTCATATTGTTATGATATCTCTTCAGCTACCAGTTTCCCTCACAGGTTTCATAAACAATATTTATATTAGTGGCATATATATTAGTATATGCCCATGGAGCATCTGGAAATCAAAAAAATTAAGGGCCAGAATTACGCATACACAACCGTTAATCTCTGGGACAAGAAAAATAAGAAAGAGATAAAGATCAGTAAATACCTTGGAAAGGTTAACACAAACAATGAGATAGAAAGAAAAGTAAATCTTCCCGAAAAGTCGTACCAGTATGGTGATGTCGCCTTTCTGCTATCCATGAACTACGATATGATACGAAAGATATCTGGAACTTATGACAAATACTGGAGAGAAATTATCACATCTGCCCTGATAACCATAGTAGGACGAATCCCACTGGAATATGTCAAGCGTTATTACAGAAAAACTATTCTGTACCATTACTGGCCAAAATTGAAACTGGAACCAAAAAATATTGCATCCATGCTGCGGTACATAGCCTACAATAAACTGGCATTTGAAAATCTTGAGGATTACGATGAAAGCACACTTATAATGCATATTGAAATAATAATACCTGTATATGCCTTAAACGGGAAAAGCCGATATGCCCAGGAGAATATTACACTGGATATAGTGTTTGACCCCGTAATGATGAGGATACTTAATGTGGAATACTTTGTGGGATCAGAATATATGCTGTCCAGATTTCTATCCAGAACCGAAGAAGCTTCAAAATTCGAAGGTGTCCTTATACTGGATTCTTCCCATTACAGCACGAAAAATATCAACATATTAAACAAGGAGAAGAAATTTTTTATCATGGATATTCCACCTGAAGAAATTAAAAAAATTCTGGAAAAGTATGACCATTCTGGGAAAATAATGTTAAAAAGAACATTTAACTCACTGCTGAACAGGTATGTTTATTATCACAGCATTAACAGTGGAAATCTTCACTATTTCATTATGGACGATACATATCATGGGGAACTGGAATACATAAAGGCATGTAATGACAGTTCTATTATCATAGCCGTCTCAAATATGGATATAGACCAGAGCCTTATATATCAGGCAATCAACATAAAGAAATTTATGTATTCATCCGTTTCCAGTTCAAAATATCGCCTGGATTCTGACAGAAAAATGATTTCTGGAAAATTGGAACTTGACGGTTATATATTGTTCAATGTTATAACAATGAAAATGTACCTGTCCCTATACAGAAATACAGTGATACCAAATCCTGGAAGGCATAAGCTTGTCGATTCCCTGATGATTGAACTGTCCATGATAAATATGTATCTGATAAGGGGGCAATTATACCTCCCACGTGTCAGCAAACCTATCATGTCTGATCTGAAAGCTGTCGGAGGGGGAATCGTAGACAGAATATTTTCAAATGAACTCTTTACTGGCATACAGGATAAGAAATAACTTTTTGATAAAAAATTACTCTTTTTTTGTTTTGATCCTGCATCTGCATATCTGTCATACCAGCTTTCTGGCATATATCACTATGACAATTACAGATATTATAATAAAAACTATAGCTGTAGTTATGGCATAGTCCAGAGGATTTGCAGGTGGAATAAAACTGTAAAACATTGCAATAGAAAGTATGATTGTAGCCACTGCCGGTATAATTGTATTTTTTAGTGCCTGGAATACTTTCTATTTTTTTGTAGGTGACACAGAGTCCGAAATTACTTAATATGTGACCTATGAATAGTGCTGCTATTATACCGTGACCAGATAGAGAAAACCATCTTTTGGTCGAATTAGTATGCCAGCAGCGAGTGAAACAATGTAAGCGTTAATTTTGTTAGAAAACTGATAAGGTATGTTAATCCAGATAGGGACATCAAAAATAGAAATTATATATGCCAGTGGTAAGGAATATTTTGCAAATTCAGGGTATTTTCCGAAACATTTTCCATGAATTTTTCTATTTCATAACTGGCTAAAGTTTTTGGGAAATGAATTGTATTCAATCACCGTATTCCTCGATATATTGCTCTCCGGATTCTATCATATCTGTAATTTCTGATGTCCTGAATCCAGATACCAGTGAAATGAAATAAAATGCCAGTGATACAATTATAACCATAAGGAAATCATATGGAAATGTAAATAGATTTATTCCACCAAAGTTTGATTCCCCCAGATAGGAAAGAAGTGTCAGTGTCAGAATCATTAATGGAACCCAGTAGCCTCCTTTAATATTGTCTCTGGAAAATATGCTGTCAACGCGTCCTAGGGCAAATAATAGCAGGTATATAAAGAAACCGGCAAATATGATTATAGATATATAGCCTACAGTGGGCCAACCAGTCCAGTAAACTATCAATGAGGCTCCAACAAAGGAAATTGGTGAAAGAATCCTTGCATATGGCAATTTAAATGGCCTTTTCAATTCCGAAGCTTCACGCCTTAGAACCATTAAAGTTGAACCACCAAGTATATAGGTGAATGCTGCAACCCCTGATACGAGACCAACAACAACGTACCAGCTAGGAAGAGGAATCAGAAAAGCAAGTCCGAGAACGAGGCTTATAAGCAATGAGAAAACTGGGACTCCTGTTTTCTTGTTTACTTTTCCTATTATGCGTGGAAAATATCCGATTTCAGCCATCCCGTAAAGGGATCTTGTTGATGTCCCCGCAGCTATATTTAAGGTTCCTGAAGGTGATACATAAGCATCAGCATATAGAAGATAGGTGAGGACTACCATTATTGAGAGGTTAGAAGACTTCGCGAGAAAGGCAAAGGGAGCTGTGCTTATACTTTTTGCGTATGTTCCTGCAGATGCTGAGGAAAGGCCCAGCCATCCACCGGACGAAGATAGAAGTGCAGGATTAATAGCAGATATAAACACAATCTGAAGCAAAACATAAACGCCCATGGATGTAAGCATCGAATATATAAGTGCTCTTGGAAGATCTCTCTGTGGATTTCTTGCCTCCCCAGCAAAATCCATGGTATGCCTGAAACCAAGATATGAAAAAACAATGCCGTCAGTTGATATTGCCTCAAATATCAAGGATATATTATTATGTGGCAGGAATCCACCAAGTGCCGGATTGTTAAAATTTCCGGCATGGAAAAGAAGGAATGCCATTAATATTATTGTGATAGATGGAATAAGAAGCTTCCACCAAGTTATTCCCTGATTTGTTTTTCCCATCAATTTTACACCGAAATAATTCAGGAAATAGAATCCTATGATTAATATGGCTGCAATCAGTATTCCGTATCCTGTAAGGAGAGTCACATGTAAGGATGGATGAAGGGGATTACTGGCGTAGTATACGAGAGCAGGTTTTGTTATGTAGGAGCCTGCATATGTTATGGCAGCCTCGGCCTCAAGGGCAGGTGCGGCAACTCTTGCTGCGAAATAGGCCCAGCCGAAGAAAAGTCCAGCTATTCCTCCATGGGAATAATGTCCATATCTTGTAATAAGCCCACTTCTCGGTATCATGGAAGCAATCTCAGCATAAACAAGAGTAATTACCAGAACTATTGCTCCCCCTATAATCCATGAAATAATTGCAGCAGGACCCGTGGTACCGGCAGAGGCCGATTCGGCAAAAAGCCATCCTGATCCTATTATTGCGCCTAAGCTAAGAAAGTAAAGGTCCCATGAGGTCAGAACTTTCTTCAATTTTTTATCGTTTGCTATCTCTCTATTGTTCAGATTCTCGCCAGTTGCCATTAAAAATTATATGCCAATGTGATTTAAAATTTTTGGAAATAATCCCGCACATATGCCTGTTAATTGCTCTATAAGAAAAATATTTGTACTGTAAATTAAGGTACGTTAACCAATATTCTTATAATATTTTGCAATATAGTGCAATGGTTTCATTTTCAACAGACATACATAATAAACAGGTAATCATTGTTAGCCTGTCCTCTATGATGAGATCACTTGGGATGGGTGCTTCGTGGCCATTTATGGCCATTTTTCTGAGCCTTTATTTACATATTGCAATTTATATTGTTGGAATTATATTTACCTTGCTTTCTTTAATGTCTATGATATTCAGTATTTTAGGTGGTTACCTTGCAGATTTGAAAGGAAGAAAATTTACCCTGATGCTTGGCAGTGTCTCCGGCATCTTCATATTTTTATCAATTGCTATTACCTTTCTTTTTCATGCATACGCCTTAACCATTATACTTTTCATATTGTCATCTTTTTCAGGTTCACTTGTGTATCCATCAGCCAGTGCCCTAATTTCTGACGTGACTGAACCAGAAAACAGGGAAGGAGGATATTCAATCTACAGAATATTATCAAATATAGGTTGGGCCATTGGACCACTGATGGGGTCTTTCATATATTCGTCAGGAATTGTTTATATATTTTATGCCCTAGTCATAGCAAATCTTCTGCAGACCATTATAATTAGTTTTGTGAAAAAACAGAACGTTATGAAAACAGGGACTGGAACAAAGAATCCATTCTTAGTATATGATAAATATCTTTTCATCTTCAGTATTGCAACATTTTTTATAATCCTTCTTTCCTCTCAGTTTTCAGTTTCACTGCCACTTTACAGCGAGATAGTCATAAAAATTAATGTATCCGATATTGGATATATATACGCGATCAACGGCCTGGTGGTTGTCCTTGGACAATACCCACTGATTAAATTATTCTCCCGTTTCGGCGATCTCACAACTTTTATTGCTGGTGCCCTTTTCTACGCATTAGGATATTTCATAATTGCCTTTTCAACAAATCTATATGGATTAATGTTTGATATGGTTATAATAACAATAGGGGAAAACTTAACAACTCCAACTATAAATTCAGTTATATCCAAAATGTCACCTGCTGGAAAAACTGGAAGATATATGGGATTCAATGCCATGTTTAACTCTATTGGGAGGGCATTTGGCCCCTCTGTAGGAACCTATGTCATGTATACGTTCCATTATAATGGATTAATTACCTGGTCACTTATCGGTGTTTTCGGAGTTTTCTCTGCTATTGTGATAGTAATATTTAGCAGTAGTTATAAAAAATCTGGATATACATATATAGCAGAAAAAACAAAATCATAGGAAATCAATTTTTTTCTATGATATTATCATCTATAATTTCTTATACCGTGTTAACTTTTCCTGATGCTCTATATGGATAAGGGGTCAATGAAACAAAAGGATAGAACATCAGTAACAGATTGAAATTATTTTTATTTGGGTTCCCAGGCCTCATCCTCTATTGACATTGTTGCCGCCTTCCTTACCTTTTCTGGATGAATTTTATATTCAATAAATGTAAGAAGACCGGCTATTGGAATCCAGGAGATACCTATATAAACTGCAATATTATCTGGGTACTTTCCCGGAGACATAACTGTTCCAGCCATTATTATAACGAGTATCAATATACCTATTACAGGTATCACAAGATGTTCGAGAATTTTGAGTTTATGAATACGCCTCATCATAACAGGTAGGGATATGGAGGCTATAATATGCTCAGTATAGGCCGCGTATGCATTGATCAGTAGCATCATTAGCCCACCCTGAACTGGTCCAAAAAGAACGCCGAAAATTACAGCCACAATAAATGAAATTATAAATATTGTCAGTGCAGCATTGGATGGGGTCTTATGTTTTTTATTTATTCTGGCTATCGCCTCAGGAAGGAAAAGAATCCCATCCTTTGCAAAGCTATAGAAAATCCTGGAATCTGCGTTGCTTACTGAAATATTATAACCCATGAAACTGTTTACTGTGACAAGCACCAGTAAGATATAGATAACTGGATTAAGCCTTCTGAAAAGTATTACTCCCGGATCAGCGCTACCGGCAAATGATGCCATTGCTGATGGACCCCATCCTATTGTGAAAGCATAGGATACTATTATAAGAGTTATTCCAGAAAGTACGACCGTGCCTATAAGCGCTTTTTTAATCGTTTTCTCCGGGCTTACAGCCTCTTCACCCATAGCAGTAATGGAAACTGTTGTGCCAAAGTAAAGAATCATTGAATAGATCATTGCAAAAAGAAGTTGTGATACACCAGAAACATATTTTGTCCCAAAAACAGCCAGAGTATTAAGATTTCCTGCATTTACTATTATCAGGATAGAACCTACAAGCAGTACTCCAACCTCTATTACACCCCCTGCTATCTGGTAATCGGTTGATATTTTCATTCCCCTGTGAGTGAATATAAATGAAATGAGTGCAGCAAAGAATGCAACTGGAAGCCAGAACACTATCCCCTTATAGGAAGGGTCCAGAAGTGTGATAAATGCTGCAAGACCTAAAAATCCAAAGCTTCCATAGCCAATAAGCCCATAAAATGCCATATTCCAGGCCTGAAATGTCCCGGCTATTCCTCCAAGGCCTTTCCCTGCAAATGTATAATAGGAGCCAGCTGAATTCACATGTTTAGAAAATTGATACCCTGTGTTCATGATGAATAGATATGCAAAAACACCAAGTATAAGTGCAAGGGGAGTTGCACCCAGTGCATATTCTACTACACCTGTTAATAGATATGCGGCATCGGCTGCAACTGAGAGAGTACCCATTGCCTGCCACACAAGCCTGAATCCACCAAGCGAGTTTCGCTTTAAATGTTCGGTCTCAACCATATAGGTTTAAGAATGTCTTATATTTAAATATTTATACCAGAAAATTAATTTTTAACAGTATTTTTCTTTATAAAAGCGGTAAATATAAATCCCAGAATAATAAATATTATACCAATAAGGTAGATGTAATTGTATGCAGTGGCGTCTGGAAAAGCTTCCTGTATCCTGTGAGGAATTCCATTTATAACTTTCACACCAACAGTAACCTTAATTGTGTACATTGTTTCAAGGGCACCGCCAAAAGCAGGCGCAATAGACATTCCAATATCCCTGAATACTGTATTCATGCCTGTTGCTTCCCCGGCATTTTCCCTTGGAGTGGAGGTAAGAAGTACATTTATAATCCCAACAAGCATCATAGAAATTCCAGATCCCACAAACATTGTATCTAAGAGGATCTCAGGTATTGTTGCCCTGTATGAATAGAGTAAACCAAAACCAATAAGATCAACAACCAGACCTATTATTATGGAAAGCCGCGGCCCTCTTTTTTTTATAACCTTGGCGGCTACCGGTGCAAAGACCATATTCATTACAGTTGCAGGGAACAGGATTAGACCGGAATAGAATATTGTTTTACCAAAACCGCTGGGAGCAGGATCCTGGAGTAGTGTAGGCACAGTGAAAAAGAGAAAATACATTGCGGCCATGGCAAAGAGCCCTACTAGATTTGAAAGAAATATATTCCGTTTCTTTAAAAGTTTCATATTTATAAAAGCATATTTGTAATGGCTTTCAAAATATGTGAAAACAGCAAACACTATCAATGAGACGATAAACACGCCAATTATCAGATGCGAATACCAGCCATAATGTTCACCCTCAGATAGAGCAAATATAAGAAATACCAGTGCGATGCCAAGCATTGATACACCGGCAAAATCTATTTTCTGCTTGCCTGTAACTGTATTTTCCCTTATGAATATATAAACCAGTATTAACAGCACTATGGATACAGGTATTGCAGTATGGAAATCCCACTGCCAGCCCAGAGTTTCTGTTATATAGGATCCAAGAACAAGCCCTATTCCAGAACCTATTGCAAATGTTGCACTCATGATCCCCTGTGCAAGGGCGAGTTTTTCACGGGGAACTACATCGTTGATTATGGCAAAGGCGATCGGTATCATCCCAAAGCCGAGTCCCTGGACTGCCCTTACTGCTATCAGCTGATCCAGTGTATGGCTAAATCCCCCAAATGATATGGCTATGGTATAAATTATGCCCAAAATCAGAAAAATCTTCTTCTTACCCATAATATCGGCTATCTTTCCAAAAATGGCTGCAGAGACTGTACCACTTATAATATATGCAGTTAAAATCCAGGATACGTTACTGTAAGTGGAATGGAAAAATGTGATAAAAACTGGGATATCCGGAACTATCATGGTTTCCACATAGATAATTAACAAACCTGAGAATGCCATAAGTGCTATAGTTATATTTATTGATCTTTTGGACATTTGAATTTCAGACATTTTTTGCTAATTAAAGATATATAGATAAATATTTTCTAAAACGAAGCAATACAAATTCATATTACAATGTCAGGAAAATAATATAAAATGTCAATATTATATCTTCAAAAAACGATTACAGGAATTTCCATTTCATCGCTAAGTAGACCGCTATGCGCCCCTTTCATGGTATATTTTCTCTGATTCAGCGGAAAATGGTATATATCATTATTTTTTGCAATTCCTATAAGTCCTGGAAGATTGATGAGTGTGTTTGCATCTACTTTTCCCATTAATTTTGAATAGTCCTTATCCCCCTTAGTTATAATTTCCAGATTTCTGTAATAGTTTACCATATACTCCTTTATCTCCGGACGATTTTCCAGAAACAATGCCCGGGAATCTCCGTATGGCGGAAGCAATGATATCTCCATAAGGTCCGAATCATTACCTAAATTAACCGTGTTCCCAACATTTACATGACCATGGTCTGCAGTTATAACAAAATCATAACCTGGGTACTTCTCCATTACAGAGACAAGCCGTTGAAGTATATACCTGGCATTTTCTATGGTATATTCATTATATGGACCAAGTTTATGTGCTGTCTGGTCAACATCTGAAAGGTAAAATGTTATGAAATCGGTTCCATGTTTCAAATTTTCCTCCAGTACATAAAAACTGTGGAACAGGTTAGAATATGTATCTGTACTGTTGTTTCCATATAAAAGGTTTGAAAAGGATGTCTTGTTAATAAATCCCGGGATAATATTCATTGTAGAGTATCCTGCCCTGTTCAATGCTGTTACCTTGGATTCAAAGTTAAATATAGTGCCCATGGGATATGCTTTTTCCATGGAGTCCCGAATATATGAAGCCGATGATGTATATCCCAGTATGTTCACAATGGCACCTACCTGTTTTACATACAATTGGTATCCTATTATACCATGCTGTCCCGGATATTTATTCAGGAAAAATGATGAGAGTGCATTTGATGTGGTTGATGGAAATACAGATGTACATTTCATTTCATTTTTGAATGTTATCCCAGTTTTTTTGTATATGTTCCAGCCAAGCCCATCCAGAAGTATGAAACAGATCTTTTTATTTCTGTAATTAAGCCCAAGACCCTCTGATTCAGTTTTCAATCCAAAATGGCTGAATATATCACTTGAAAGATTTACCAGCGTCTTATCCTCAGGTATTATGAAGTTTTCATCCATGTTTCCATATGTTTTATTAATATATTATTTCACGTTTTTCAATTTTATATTTTGCACATCTTTCCACAAATCTTCTTGGAAAATTCTGATTTGAAGGAAAATATAAATGGGCATATCCTGCAATAAGCTGTTTATAAGTGAATCCTTCTGTGTTTCCATTTTCAAATCTGTAGGCCTCAGGATGCCTGGCATTGAAAACTATTCTAGAATAGTGGAACTCATGCCCCATTATTTTTTCCCTGTCGTTCAGTATGGTACCCTCTGTTGCTGCCATGATTTTGCGGTAGCCCAGTGAAAGTCCCTCCATATAAGTCTTTCCCGGTATTGTTCCTGCCATGGGATATTCTTTCCCATTGATTGATATGGATTTAGACAGGTACATATAGCCACCGCATTCAGCAAAAACAGGCATGTTATTCTCTATATTCGTCTTTATTTCTGCCAGTAACTTAACGTTGCCTGAAAGTTCTTCAGCATATAATTCTGGATATCCTCCACCAAAATATAGACCGTCAACATCAGGAAGTGAGGTATCCATAATAGGGTCAAAAAATACTATCTTTGCCCCGAATTTTTCAAGAAGTTGCAGGTTCTCTGTATAATAAAATGTAAATGCCTTATTATAGGCAACGCCTATCCTGCACTTCTCTTTAGCCCTGTAATTGTAAAGCGATGGTTTTGGGATTTTTTTATAATTCACCATTCCAGCGATTTTGATTATTTCAGGAATGTCTATGCTACTCTTTATGATAGATGACAGTCTCTTGAAATAGCTATCATTTATTTTCTTTTCACCAGCAGTTACAAGGCCAAGATATCTTGACCCTATTTTTAAATCTTCATATCTTTTCAGGCATCCCAGCACCCGTATTCCGGTGGATTTCTCTATAGCTTCCCTTACAAGCTTGCAGTGGTAATCTGATCCTGCACGGTTAAGTATCACACCCTTGAGTTTTAACCTTTTGTCAAAGTCCCTGAATCCCCTAACAAGGGCGGCACTGCTTCTTCCTGATGCTGAAATATCAATAACCATGACAACTGGAATGCCAAGTGTGAGTGATATATCAAAGGAACTACCCTTAATGGTGTTTCCGGCTTTTCCATCAAAAAGCCCCATTACGCCTTCAACCACAGATATGTCCTTGCCGGCGGAATTGTGAAAATATACCTCCCTTGCAGTTCTGGCATTTCCCATCACCGTATCAATATTGTATGTTTTATTGGCGGATGCCAGCCAGTGAAATCCAGGATCTATGTAATCTGGCCCAACCTTGAATGGTTGAACCTTAAATCCCATATCGGACAATGCCCTCATAATCCCTATGGATACTGTAGTTTTTCCGGTGCCACTTGATGGTGCAGCAATCATTATACCCTTAACATCCATGCAGGAACACCGATATTGTAACATTATTAATAATTTCCTTTGCAACAATCTCTTTTCCCTCAGAAGAAGCAGTTCTGGCAGATGCATTTGCAACAGAATATGCACCTGTAGCTCTGTATACAACCTCAGAGAGGTCTTTGGAATTTTTATTCAGCATTTCTGGAGTGTAATAGTTTACAGGGCATTTTAAATCTGTTGCAATCTGTTTTAATCCCATATTTCCTTCCTTTATATCGATAGTTGAAATAGACCTTATTGCTTCAGGATAAAATCTATATTTTTCCATTACTGTGTTTATTCCTATTTTCATGTCGGTATATGAGGCGTCTGTTGAAAACCCCATTCCCAAATCAAGAACTCTTGGTACCATGATCAGGTCATATTCGTTATCCTGTTTTTCATATGTTATTATTATTCTGTTTCCATTACCGGAAATATTCAGTTCAGGTATATCCAAACATGTTTTATTTATGACATTTACAGGGTTGCCATTGACAATGTCCCCTGATATTTTATTCAAATTTTCAACGTTTTTAAATGCCATGGAATATTTTTCAGCGATGGACTCCAGTGATATAACACCTGTCACATCTGAGGCAGTAGTTATTACAGGAATGGCATCAATAATATCGGCTATCTCTATGGCCATATCATTTGCACCATGATGTCCTCCTATTACTGGTATTACAAATTTTCCTGAATCATCTATTGACAAAACTGTATTATCAGTAAACTTGTCCTTCAGATATGGTGAGATAAGCCTGACGACAGCACCAAGGGCCATTATAAAAATAGTCGTATCATATTTCTCTAAAAGTTCTTTTATTATTGGCTGTAAGGAAATAAAATTTATGGTAGTCCCGGTACTGCCGCCTCTGCCATTTGTAAATATATCTGCTGGATATTTACTGGTAATTTTTTTGCTGATGTTCATCCCGTTTCCGGTAATCACAACAATAGCAAGTTTTTTTCCATTCATGGAGGATTATTGAATATGTTATAATATATTTATCTGGTATTTGTTGTGTATTATATGGTTGGCGATAAATATATATACAATTCAAAAATATGGAAATACCGGGGAGCATAAAAGCTGAGAGGATAAGGATCGACCCGTGTAACCTGATCCGGACAATACCGGCGGAGGGAGATGGATACGAATAGAGAATTTATAAAAATATGGCGGATTATATGTTGAGCAGGAAACAGCGCTTCATGCTGATGTCAAGCGCTTCCGGGCTCACGTTTTGGGGAATAGTTGGAACACTTGGACCACTTGCAGCAGCAGGCTCAATAATAGGAGTATTGCCACATTTTCTTAAAGTGGTTGTTTTATTGATTGGCCCATTATTTGTTCCTTTTGGGAATTTTATCATGGGCTTTCTTACTGACCGTCTTGGACGGAAGAAAATATTTCTGATGACCATGATTATTTATGGTGCAGGCATAATAGTAATATCACTTAGTTATACATTCCTCCCACTGATAATAGGGCTCATGCTTGCTGAATTTGGTGTTGGTGGTGAGGAGATACCGTCTCTGTCATTAGTTTCCGAAGA